>DATDHK010000187.1:0-17064 GCA_036521635.1 Bryobacteraceae bacterium
GTTCCGGAAGCGCCAGCACAGGCGGTCTTCCGGATCTTTGGCCATGTTCGAAGCGTCGTCGAATTGCGACGTCATCTGGTACGCCTGCGACGTCATCAGCAGCCGGTGCATTTGCTTGACGCTCCATCCGCGATCCATGAACTCCACCGCCAGCCAATCGAGCAGCTCCGGATGCGTGGGCAGTTCGCCCATCTTGCCGAAGTTATCTAGCGTTGCGACGATGCCGCGGCCAAAATGATGATGCCAGATTCGATTGACGATCACCCGCGCCGTCAGCGGATTCTCAGGCGACACCAGCCATTCGGCCATCGCGCGCCTGCGTCCGGACGTGTGCCCCGAAGCAGGCGGTAATTCAACAGGCGGATTGCCAAATGTGATCGCGCTCACGAACCCAGGCTTCATTTCCGGACCGCGGCTGTTCACGTCGCCGCGAACCAGGAGATATGCGGGCGGCACTTGATAACGCCCGGAACCCGTATGCAAATAGCTGCCCTCGATGGCTTCGCGCTTGACGCCCTTGCCCGGCGCAGGCTCATCGCCGGGGCCATCGGGAGTGAAACGATAGTCGCCATCGGTCATGCCCATGGCAACCGGGATCGGCTTCGGCCGTCCCTTATTGATTGCGGCGATCTGCGCGTCGAGCCGACGTTTCTCGGCTAGATCCTCCGGCTTCATGATGCGATCGATCTCTGCGCTCGATACCGAAACCGTTCGAATCACTTGCGAGGCGAGAAGCTGCTGTCCGGGCGTCCGCTGAGCCTCGGGAACAGCGATCGCGTCTAGAACATTCCGCGGAAATTTCTTATATTTCGCCGGAAGCAGCGTCTCGCGATACGGGTTTTCGAGCGTGCGGATTTTCTGACGGATCTCATTCACGCGTGCATTGATTTGCGCGTCCTTTGTTTCGTATGCCAGCGCCTCTTCCGGAGAGGTCAGCGGGAGATCCGCTTCCACGGAACCAAACAGCGAAGTCTGCATGCGATAGTAATCGGTCTGCGGAATCGGATCGAACTTATGATCGTGGCAGCGTGCGCATTGCACGGTCAGGCCCAGGATGCCGCGCCCGATGGTGGCGATCATGTCGTCCAGATACTCATAACGGAACTCAGGGTTGTCTTTTTCCCGATACCCAACTTTGGCGTAGCTGCGCAGAAATCCGGTCGCAATCAGACTGTCCGCCGTTACCGGATCCAGCTCATCGCCGGCGATCTGTTCGCGCAGGAATTGGTTATACGGTTTGTCGTCATTGAATGAGCGGATGACGTAATCGCGATAGCGCCAGGCGTTGGGACGATCGAAATCGTGTTCGAACCCGTTCGAATCCGCATAGCGCGCGACGTCAAGCCAGTGGCGGCCCCAGCGCTCGCCATATTGCGGCGACGCAAGCAGGCGATCGATCAGCTTCTCCCATGCATCCGCCGACTTGTCGTCCAAGAACTCCGCAGCCTGAGCGAGCGTGGGTGGCAAGCCGATGAGGTCCATGTAAGCGCGGCGCAGCAGGGTTTGGCGGTCGGCTGGCGGCGCGGGCTTCACGCCCTGCACTTCCATCGCTTTCATGAGGAACGCATCGACCGGGTGGCGGTTCACCGGAACGGCGGGGCGCACCGGCTTCTTGAACGCCCACCAGTTGCGCGCTTCGGAAGTGACCGCTTCCCATTGCGCGCCCTGGTCGATCCACATCTTGATCGCTTCTATCTGATCCGGCGTGAGCTTGCCGTTCATCGGCATCCGCGGCGTATCGAACCCGGCGACGAGACGGTACAATCGGCTGTTCTCAGCCTTTCCAGGGACGAGAACCTTCAACGCCGATTCGCGAGTGCGCAAGTCGAGCTTCGATAATTGCAGGGTTGCGCCGTGGCAATTCCAGCAACTCGTTTCAAAAATCGGCTGGATGTCTTTGGAGAATGAGACCGGCCGTTCCGCGGCGCCGGCGCACGTGGCAATCGCCAGCAGCACGAGCAGGACCGGGATGCGCGGCACAGTAACTTGATTATATTGCAAGCGCGTGTCGAAGGCAGTCGATTCCGTTGCATCGGGAAAGTTGCTTTCCGCCAACAGCCGCGAGGGAAAAGCCGGGAGAACAGATCCAGCGGTGATGGTAACCTGCCGCGGATTGGTAATCCGCCTCCTGTTGATTCCGGAATTATTTTACGGGCCGATTGCCAATCGGCAGCAGGTTACCAACCTGACCCACAAATCCGATAAGGTTGTCCTGGAGGCTCATCCTGGACGTCCACCTTGTCGACGGCACATACGAACTGTTCCGGCACTACTACGCCCTGCCCTCCGCACGCGACCAAAACGGCCGCGAGATCGCCGCGGTGCGTGGCGTACTCACATCCGTACTGGGCATGATCAATGGCGGCGCCACGCACATCGCCGTCGCCACCGATCACGTCATCGAGTCGTTCCGCAACGGACTGTGGCCCGGCTACAAAACCGGCGAAGGCATCGAACCCGACCTGCTGGCGCAATTCCCGCTGCTCGAAGAAACCCTTTCGGCGGCCGGCGTCGTAGTCTGGCCGATGGTGGAGTTCGAGGCCGACGACGCCCTCGCCGCCGGCGCGATGAAGGCGGCGAGCGATGCCCGCGTCGAGCGGGTAATAATCTGCACGCCCGACAAGGACCTCGCCCAGTGCGTGCGCGGCACGCGCATCGTCCAACTGAATCGCCGCACGCGCGTGACGTACGACGAGGCCGGCGTGATCCAAAAATTCGGCGTCGCCCCCACGTCCATCCCCGACTACCTCGCGCTGGTCGGCGATGCGTCCGACGGCTATCCAGGACTGCCAGGCTGGGGCGCAAAATCGTCGGCCGCCGTTCTCGCCAAATTCGCCCATCTCGAATCCATCCCCGCGGACTGGCGCGAATGGCGCGTGAACGCCTCCAACGCCGGCGCCCTGGCGGACACGCTCTCACGCGAGCGCGACCGCGCGATGCTGTTCCGAACGCTCGCCACGCTCCGCACCGGCATCCCGCTTTTCGACGACGTAGACCAACTGCGGTGGAGCGGCCCCACTCCCGCCTTCGCCGCGCTATCGGCCCGATTCGACGCGGCGATAACCGAGACCAAGCGGCCGCCGGGCCGCCGAACTAAAGAATGAGCCCGGGTATGTTGTTTCAACTCGCCGGTGGATGGGTAAAGTCGTTGCCCATTATAGGAGTCTGAGGGTTTGCGATAATGGTGCGCATCTTGACCAGGCTCATGCATTCATTAATCGCTAGTCTCCCGATGGCGCTGTTTCTCGGCCTTCCCGTACTCTTCGCCCAACCCGCCGACCTGGTGCTGCGCAACGGGAAACTGGTCACCTTGGAATCGGACGCTCCGCAAGCTCAGGCGCTGGCGGCTCGCGGCGGCAAGATCGCGGCGATCGGAACCAATCAGCAGATGCAGTCCTTCATAGGACCGTCGACCAAAGTGATCGACCTCGGCGGACGGCTCGCGATACCCGGATTCATTGAGGGGCACGGGCACTTCATGGGTCTGGGAAATTCCAAGATGGTTCTGAATCTTCGCGACGTCAAGAATTGGGACCAGATTGTATCCATGGTGGCCGCCGCCGCGCGCGAAGCCAAGCCTGGAACCTGGATTCTCGGGCGAGGTTGGCATCAGGCCAAGTGGGATCCGCCGCCGTCGCCGAACGTGCAGGGCTTTCCGGTTCACGATGCGCTGAGCAAAGTGTCGCCGCACAATCCGGTGTTGTTGACTCATGCCAGCGGCCACGCGGGTTTTGCAAACGCCGAAGCCATGCGGCTGGCCGGCATTGATAAGAACACTCCGAATCCGCCGGGTGGCGAGATCCTCAAAGATCCGCAAGGCAACCCGATCGGATTGCTGAACGAGACAGCTCAGCAACTGGTTTCGAGGGCGCTGAATAATTATCGATCGCAACTGCCTTCCGCGGAAATCGCCGCCGAAGCCCGCCAGCAAGTGGACTTGGCTGTGCGCGAATGCCTGTCGAAGGGAGTTACCACTTTTCAAGATGCCGGCTCTTCATTCGCAACGGTGGACTTGCTGAAAGCTCTGGCAAACGAGAACAAACTCGGTCTGCGGCTGTGGGTGATGTTGCGCGAACCCAATGCGCGGCTGGCGTCGAATCTCAGCAAGTACTACATGCTGGGCGCGGGCGATCAGCATCTTACCGTTCGCGCGATTAAGCGCCAGATCGACGGCGCACTCGGCTCCCGGGGCGCGTGGCTGCTGGCGCCGTATTCGGACCTGCCCGCAGGAACTCCCAACATCAGCGGGATGAACACCGAGGACCTGGCCGACATCCGCAAGACCGCCGAACTGGCCATCGACAATGGTTTTCAACTTTGCGTGCATGCCATCGGCGACCGGGCGAATCGCGAAGTTCTGAACATTTATGAGGCCGCGTTCAAGCAGCATCCCGGCAAGAAAAGTCTGCGCTGGCGCATCGAGCATGCGCAGCACATCGATCCCGTGGATATTCCGCGCTTCGGATCGCTGGGCGTGATCGCGTCCATGCAAGGCATCCATTGCACGTCCGACGCGCCTTACGTGTTCGCCCGCCTCGGCCGCAAACGCGCGGAGGAGGGCGCCTATGTCTGGCAGAAGCTGATGAAATCCGGCGCCGTTGTGAGCAATGGAACCGACACGCCGGTGGAGGACGTGGACCCCATCGCGTCATTCTACGCGTCGGTGAGCCGCAAGCTGAAGGACGGCTCCGTATTTTTTCCGGATCAGCGGATGAGCCGGATGGAGGCGCTGCGTTCCTACACGGTGAACAATGCCTACAGTGCGTTTGAAGAAGACAGCAAGGGTTCGTTAAAGGTGGGAAAGCTGGCCGATATCACGGTGCTGTCGAAAGATATCCTGACGATTCCGGAAGACGAGATTCCAACCGCGAAGGTGGATTACACTATCGTGGGCGGAAAAGTAATGTACCCGTAACTTCTGCCTTCAAACTAATAAACCCGGCCGAAATCGCGGCGGTATCGCCTGCGCTCGCGGGCTTCTTCTCTGGCGAACTGGCGCCGCTCTCTGGCCATCTCATGCCGCAAACGGTGCCCCTCGCCGCGAGCCCGGACCGCGTCCGCGAAGGCCTCACGCCGATATCTGGCTCGTTCGCGCAGGGCCATGGACCGCTCGTGAGCGCGCTCGCGAATCTCCGCCCGGCGTTCCGCACGCCATCCCGAATCCTGCACGTACCCAAATGCGCTACCCGCCGCCAGTGTCGCCAAAAGCAGCATGCCGCCTACCAATGCTTTCATCCGGCCTCCTATCTCCGGTTAAGACGAGCGAAACCCGATTTTGTTCCTAAGAAATTATTCGGCGCTCAGGATTTCGATGAATTTCGGCATGTCGATGTTGCCTCCGGACACTACGCAAACCGTCTTGCCCGCCCCGCCTTTGCCCGCCAGCACGCAGGCCAGCGCCGTGGCTCCGGCGCCTTCCGCGATCATGTGGTTGCGCGCGGCGATCAGTTTTATGGCCGACGCAACTTCATCCACCTGGGCCACCAGGCACCCATCCAGCAACTGCCGTGCGAGATCGAACATCCGCGGAAGAACCGACTTGCCTCCCACTCCATCCACAAACGATCGGACCGGCTGAATGACCTGCGGTGAGCCGGCATTCCAGGATGCCATCAGCGGCGCAGCCACCTCCACCTCAGCCGCAAAGACCTTCACGGAGGGCTTGAACTGCTTGACCGCCGACGCAATTCCGCAGGCCAAACCACCGCCGCCCCAGGGAATGACCACAGCGTCCAGGTCCGGCAAATCTTCCAGGATCTCGAGTCCGATAGTGCCGTTGCCGGCCATCACATTCAGATCGTCGAACGCATGAATGAAGGTCGCGTCGATGCCGGGATACGCCCGCTCTTCGAAGGCGCGCCACCAATCGTCGAAGGGCGCCTGAAGCAGCCGCGCGCCCAACTTTTCGATTGCCCGCATCTTGGTTGCGGACGCGCCTTCCGGAGATATGACGGTGCACGGAATTCCCCGCTCGCGTGCGCACCACGCCACGCCTTGCGCCATGTTGCCGGCCGATGCCGTCATCACGCCGCGCCGCAGCTCGTCCGCGCTCATGTGCGCGATGGCGTTGGCCGCGCCACGAATCTTGAACGATCCGATGGGTTGCAGGTTCTCCAGCTTCAGATACACTGGCGGCGGGCCGTCGACGTTCAGGCGGACCAGGGGCGTGCGGATGGCCGTGCCGGCAATAGCTTCGCGGGCGGCGCGAATATCCGCAAGGGAGGGGTACGGAGCACTCATGTTCTAAAAAGCAAAAAGGGAACCTGTTTTAGCAGGTTCCCTTCTAGCGTCGATAATGTAAAGCGCGACTGTGTTTGTTAGCGTCGAGCCTTGATCTTTCTGCCAATGCCGCCGACCGCCAGCAATCCCAGTCCGAGCAGCGCGAAAGAGGCTGGTTCCGGAGTGGCGGCGCTGGGTTGGAAGGACGCCACGGTTTGCGTGCCGCCGTCGATTACCGATGCATTGCCTGCTTGAAAGTTCACGGCGTTGGTGCTGATGACCAGGACATTCGAGTGCAGTCCAGGAAGGATCTTCGCGCCATCGGGCGGGTTGAAACTGAATCCTACCACGGCTCCAGTTCCGCCGTTCCGATCGCCGGTGACCGGGCCGACGGTCCCATCCACGAAAAGTGGGCCGGCCAAGGCGCTGCCGTCCACGCGGAAGCCGAGCCAGGTCAGGAAGCCGTTGAACGCGTCGTCCGTTTCGCGCGCGATCGCGGTGGCCGAACTCGCAGCGTTATTGACCTGATAGTAGAAATCGAGGGTTCCGCTCGAGTTCCGGTAAACCGCCGAGACCAGAGAACCGCTGGTGGTTCCGGCAGTCGTGACGAACGAGTACGGGGCCACCAGGGAGGCCAACAGCGTCCCAGGGGCAGTTCCGGGAGGCACGAAGCCCGGAAAGACCGTGTCGCCGGGGTTTGTGAGAATAGTTCCCGTCAGCGGTGTGGCGCTTAACGACATCGCGGCAAGCGCAAATAAAGTAAGAACGAGAGATAGCCGGCCAAGGGTCGACGTTCTGCCCGTGAAATTTTTGAAAAATCGCATCTTCTTCTCCTCCGAATCAATAGGCAATACATTCTTGCCTGGTCGTACCGACAAGCTCAACGGCCACAGCACTACGATGACAGTCCTAAAATGCTGCCATTCCCCTTGGCTACTTGCGTTTTGAGTCCCCCGATAACGTTCCAGACCCAAGCTCAAAAAAGAGCCGCTAAGTAAAGGTACATCAATTAAGGCAAAGCGTGGAACTGGAAGAAGTTCCAGTATGGTATCAAGCAGATACGATCTGGCCCTAGTAATCTCCCGGATTCAGTCGAATTCTCTCACAGGAGCGGATTGCCCGGCGCCCACGCGACCGGTCGCAATGTCTGCCACGAAGTAATTCTCACCTCGAGGTGGTGCTCCCGCGAGCCGTCTTAACATCATAAGCTGGCCGACATGTGTGAGCGCGTCGGCCACCGGTCCCTGGAAAAGCTTCTCCGCGGGCGTGTTCAAGGGAAGGCCGGACCCCAGATAGTCGTCGAACGCCTTCAGGGACGCGAAAAAGCGCTCTGCTTCGGCGGCCCAGGCGAGTGGCGGCGCGTCGCGCCAGACCTGTTGGCCCTTGGCCATCGACAGCGCCCAATCGAACAAGTCGCCCATATGCGCCAGTATCTGGACAGGGGTCCGGGTGGTCTCGCAGGCATGAAAGTCCGCGAATGCATCGGGCGCGCCGCGCAGGGCTTTGCCGCCGCGGTAGGCGAGGGTGGCCAAAGTGTGGCGAAGGAGTTGACGGCTTGAATCGGGAGCCGGAGTTTGGGCTGGAGTGCTCATAGACAATTGTAGGGCAGGTTGGCAACTAGTTGGCAACCTGCTCTACAGGAAACTTCATCCGCCCGATCACGTCCTCATATTTGTAGAGTTATGCGCAGTCTCATCGCTCTTGCCTGCCTCTGGCCTCTGGCTCAGCCTGCCCTGCCCTCTGAAGCCGACGCCGTCGCCATCTCGGCCAACATCCGCGCTAAACACATGCCGGTCGGCACGATCCTCGACCCCATTTTCGCCTCGCCGGCCAGCGACCAAATTGTCGGATACACGCACTGCGGCGACTCGGCCCTGTGGACCGGCGCATACCTCGCCGCCGAGGCGTTCCGCTACAAAGTCACCCAGTCGGCCGACGCTTTGGACAACGTGAAGACCGCCCTGGCCGGCTTGAAAGCGCTGGCGGACGTGACCGCCGACAACCGGCTGGCGCGCTGCATGGTGCTGGCGAATTCGCCTTACGCCGCCGGCATACAGAACGAAGAAGCGCACAACACCATCCATCAGGCGCCGCCCTGGATCTGGGTCGACAACACGTCGCGCGACCAGGTGGTGGGCGCCTTTTTCGGATTGGGCGCCGCCTTCGACCTTGTGGACGACGCGGGCGTCAAGGCCGGCATCGGCGATCTGGCAACGCGGCTTATCGGCTTCGTCGCGCGCCACCAATGGTCGCCGAACGACGACTCGTCGAACACTTTCCTGCTGCGCCCCGAAGAGCTGCAGATGATGTTGCAGGTGGCCCGGCACGTCAATCCGTCGAACAATATTAGCGGACCATTTTTCGTGCTGCCAGTCGACTCGGCGGTTCATTTCGACGTCGAATCCAACGACTCGTACTTCAAGTTCAACCTGGACTACATGAGTTTTTACAACTTAGTCCGGCTGCAAAATAACGACGACAACCGGCGCGCATACGCGATTGTGCGGACCTATACCGCCCCGCATCAAAACGCGTTCTTCGACATAATCGATCGCGCGCTGCAAGGACCGAATACGGCGCGCGATGGGGAGATGCGCAGCTTGCTGGATCAATGGCTGCAAAGATCCAGACGCGATTTTCCGGTCGATGTAACGGGAAAGGTGGCGGTCTGCGGCAACGTGGCTTGCCAGCCGGTACCCGTTCCAATGCGGCCCCCCACCGATTTTCTGTGGCAGCGCGACCCGTTCCAACTGGCCGGCGGCGGCAACGGGTTCATCGAAAATCCTGGCATCGACTACATTCTTCCTTATTGGATGGCGCGCTACTACGGAGTGCTGGCGGGCGCGGCGGTGCAGTCGGCCGCGGCGCCGAGCAGCGCGGTAGCTCCGAATTCGCTGGCCTCGATGTATGGCGCGAATCTGGCGCCCGTCACCGCTCAGGCAACCTTTCAACCATTGCCAACGACGCTCGGCCAAATCACGCTGACGGTCACCGATTCGAGCGGCGTGCCGCGCAGGGCGCCGCTAGTCTATGTGTCGCCGGCGCAGATCAATTTCGTGGTGCCGGATGGGACGGCGCCCGGTTCCGCGAGTTTCGCGGTGACAACCGCACAAACGACCGCGGGTCTGGTCCAGTCCGTTGTCCCGACCCTTTTCAGCGCGAACAGCACGGGAAGCGGCGTCGCGGCCGCAACGGCGATTCGCACCCAAGCGGCCAACCCACAAATGCAGTCGCCCGTGACGGTGTTTCAGTGCACCAGCTCAGGTTGTGTTTCAGTGCCGATCAGCCTGGGCGTCGACACGCCGGTTTACCTGACTCTTTACGGCACGGGCATCCGCAATAGAAGCGCACTTGCCAATGTACAAGTGAAGATCAATAACATCAGCGTTCCGGTACAGTATGCCGGCCCGACGCCGGGCTTCACCGGCCTCGATCAAGTGAATGTGAGTTTGATCCTGAGCCTACGCGGCAGCAAGGAAACCAACGTGGTACTGACCGTCGATGGGCAAGCGTCGAACGTGGTGACGGTCAATATCGAGTGAGCCATGGAGCTGGCGGAGGGATTTGAACCCCCGACCCTCTGATTACAAATCGTCAACACACTAAAAATCAATAACTTAGAACTGGCCACCACGTTTGCTCTCCGCTGTCAAACATTACTAATTCTAACGTCTTAAGCCATCCCTCAAAACCGGCTACTCGTATTGGTGAGCAAAGCTTCGATGCAGGGGGTGGGCACAGTATTGGGCACAGCCGGACCTACTAGAAGATTAACTTGTAGGCTCCGCCATGGTCGTCACTGCACGCGCCGTTCCCATGGGTGGTGCTGGGGTTGGTGACGTACTCGCACTGTATAGTCAGCTTGCCCGGAACAATTGCCACAAGAGAACCCCGTACGTTTCCTAAAAACACTGTGGTTGCCGTTGCAGTTTGTCCCGCGCTGTAGATACTTCCCCATCCCACGCCACCGTCATGACTACCGCTAAATTCACCTGTGGCCCGTTCGCCAGTCGGTAGCTTGCCTTCGATCTGACCGGACATCGAACTCCACTTGAATTTGAAGGCCAGTTCGATCTTCTCACCGGAAGCAGTATTGTACAGACGGAATTTCCGAGTAAATGCGGAAGCCGGGACCGAAACGGCCAAAAGGATCACAGCAGCGAACTGAAGCGGTCTTGCTAAAGTCATACCCGCATATTACACCCGCTCAGTTCGACCTGAAGGGGACTGTCCCGACTGTACCCGCGCGGGTGGTGGCGGCCAACGCGAGAGCCCCGAACACGCTCCGAACAAATCCGGGTAAAATTGTCGTAGCCGCCTAGCTCGACGGGGCGAAGGCTGGGCACCCTAAGAGAAACATGGAGCTGGCGGAGGGATTTGAACCCCCGACCCTCTGATTACAAATCAGATGCTCTACCAACTGAGCTACGCCAGCTTACTTTACGCGATCGCCTCTGCGCCGAGGCGCCCTGCCGCGCTGCTAAGCGCCCTGGAGCGGGAGACGGGAATCGAACCCGCAACCAACAGCTTGGAAGGCTGTGACTCTACCATTGAGTTACTCCCGCCTCTGAACACATCCATTCTACCGAGTGAATGAGGCGACTGTCATCTACTCGCTGAACACCCGCACTTTGCCGTTCTTGTCGTCCACGTCCACCGTCAGATCGTTCAGATGATCGATCAGCTCTTCCAGATTCTCCGGCTTAAGCTGGCTCAAATCGATTTGCATGCCGTGTTCGCGCAGCGCGCTGTCCACCTGCACGCGCGCTTGCGGCGGAATCAGGCTGGCCAGTTTCACTCCCGCGCGCAGCAACTGCATCGGCACGCGCACATTCACTTTGGTGGGCCCGTCCTCCACCACCACGCGAATAAATTTCGCCTTCACTTTCGGCGTCGAGCCGGATTCGGGTTCCTTTTCCAGGGCTGCAATCAACCGTTCGGCTTCGTCAGCCGTGATCTGGCCCTGCGACAACATTTGCAAAATCTGCCGGCGATGTTCGTTCATAATTCCTCCTAACGAATGCCGATCGCCACCAGACGGCTGCGATCGTCTATTTCAACTTCGGCGCCCTTCAACGCGCGAATTATGCCCCTGAAAATTGAGATCACCCGCCAAGGGGCAATGAGCCGCAGCAGGCAAATCACCAAGATCGAGGGCGAAATCAAAACGGCTAGTGGCAGAAGAAAAATCCATACGGCCCAAAGCGGGAAACCAAAATGCAAGATACCCGGGCCTGCCTTCTTCCGAATCGTGACGTTAACCATGCTGCCCATCATTTCAATGTCTCCAGTTCCCGGATGGCGTCTTGCGCGTTGATTTCCCCGCGCTTCAGCCGATCCATGATTTCGGCGCGCGAAGGTGTCGGATTGGTCTCGACGAACTCCAGACTGTTCGCAATCCGGGTGAGCCGTGACTTGATAGTCGGGTAACTGACCCCGAAGACTTGCTCCATCTCTTTGATGGACCCATGCGTCCGGACAAAAGCCGCGATGAAAACCTGGTCCTCCAGGCTCAGCCGGGCCAATTGCGGCAGTTCAAAGCGCCCCTCAACGGCGATGCCCTTCTCCAGAATCCGAACGCGTTCGACGACAATGGGCTGGCCTTTCGTCAACTGGGTCAGTTCCTGCCAGTCGGAGGGTGGCCTGGATTCTAGTTGCATTAGTTAATTTATACATCAACATAATTAAGTTTGTCAACATAAAAAATTAACTTTGTTGATTACTGCTTTACTTGCTGGCAGCGTAACGCAGCTTACGCAGGATCTTGGCGCGATAGAAAATGTTCTGGCTGTGCGCCACATGGAAGTTGTCGCGGTTGATCATTCGCGCCACCGTTCCGATGAACATGCGCACGTCGCCGCGGACGCTCCACTTGAGATGCATCAGCTCGAGCTCGTAGTAGGCCCAATTCCGGCCGGCTGCGCGCGCCGAATTCGCGATGTGCGACCAGTTCAAACGGTCCGGCATGATGATATGTTCCACGCGGGCGTGCGGCGTGTAGTAGATTGCGTAGCCGGCTTCGGCCATGCGGTACTCCGCGTCCAATTCTTCGCCGCCCGAAGTATTCTTGCCCACGCGGCCCATGTTCAGATTGAAGTATCCGATGCGTTCCAATGCCTCGCGCCGGTAGGATACGTTCGCGCCAAACGGATACTCCCACAGTTCCCCGACACGCTGCACGCCCTCGTATCCGGGATTGAACTCGCTGTAGTATCCGGCGAAATGTTTCGAGTACCAGGCGGGCAGCGCGGGCGGCAGATGGATGTCGATGCGTCCGCCCACGCAACCGGCATCGGCGTGCGCGTCAAACGCGGCGAGGACTTTTTCCAGAAGATCGGGCGCCGCAATTGCATCGTCGTCGATGTAGGTAACGATCGGCGCTCTGGCCGCGTGCGCCCCGGTGTTGCGCGCCTGCGAAAGGCCGCGATGCGGGCAATACAGATAGCGAATCTCCGGCCACTGCTCCACGATCGCTCGAGTATTGTCGGCCGAGGCGTTGTCCACCACTATGATTTCGTATTCAGCGGCGGCGAGCGACTGGGCTCGCGCGGCTTGCAAACAGCGCGGCAGAATATCGGCGCGGTTATAAGTGCAAACGATCAGCGAAATGCGGGGCGCCTCGCGGCTGTTCCACAGCCATGCGTTGGCGGCAGCCAGTAACGGATATTCCAGGCTCGCGGGCGCCGGAGCAACCAGTTCGACACCCGCCACCTGCAGACGGTCGCCAATGGTGATCGTCTTCCGGAAAGCCGGCTGCGGCGTGTCCATCACGTTGTGACCCGAGCGGCGGTACGCCTGGGCCAGCGCACTAAACCAGGGATGACTTCCGGCGAACTGGATGTCAAACCCCTCCGCGAAAAACTTGCGGCGTTCCGCTTCAACCGATGCGAAATAGCGGGCGCGATCCGCGATCCTGAGTTCCTTGTCGCGCGTGGTGAGCGAGCGTGGGTGAAGACGATAGGAATACAAAATGTCCGGCTTGCCGAGATGCGCGATGCGGAACAATGCGTTCATGCGCATCCAGTAGTCGTAGTCTTCAAAACCGAAACATTGCTCCGAATAATCGCCTGTTACCCGCGCGGCCCATGCACGGTAGAGAAAACAGCCGCCGATGAAATTGTTTTGGATGAAGTTCAGCTCGCCGGCATCGCGCGGGCGGCGCAGGACGTTCGAGCCTTCCGGCGATTGATAAATTTTGCAGAAATCCGAATTCAGGGCGGGAGCGCCGTGTTCGTCGATCAACTGCTCATCGGCGTATACCATCTCGACGTCGCCGTGCGATTCGAGAAACCCAACCAGCTCAGCCAGCATGCCGGGATGCATGCGATTGTCATCCGAGATCCAGGTGAAGAACTCGCCACGCGCTTCCGCAAAACCGGCATTCAACGCGGCAGGCAGCTTCCGGTTTGACTGGCGAAGCAGACGCACTTTCGGATTCTCCGAATTACGAGCCAGAATGTCGGGCGTGCTGTCGGTGGATCCATCATCGACCAAAATCAGCTCGAAGCCCGCGTAGCTCTGGGCGAGCACGCTTTCGATGGCTTCGGCGACGAACGCTTCTCCGTTGTACACCGGAAGCACCACCGAGACCAAACCCGGCTCACACGCAATCGATACGCCGCGAAAGTCCATGCTCAGGTTCCGGCAGAGTTGCCGTTTGAACTCGACAAAAGGCGGATAACCCGAGTGTGCGGCCAGAGGGTCCACCGGCGGATCGGGCGCCGCCAGCACCGCCCGCGGCGAATTCTCCGGAAACACGCGATAGTAAAAATGCTTTAGATAAAAGCCCCGGACCGCGGCTCGCAGAAACTCCGGCGTGACGCTTTGAACGGCGTCCAGCACTCGATGTAATCCGCTCTTCCGCCTCGGAGAATTTGCTGGAGGAACTGCCCGCAGCCGGTCTCGCAGCATGCGCGCCTGGTTAGTCGCGTAATCCAACTCCTGCTCCAGACGTTCAATTCGCGGATCATCCATCGCTGTCCCGAGTCCCGAGCCCCCAGTCCCCAGCCTATCCATCGCTTAGCGAGCAGTCTTCGCGATTCCGTGCGAGATGCCGGCTGTAGTAGGGATCGCCTTTTTCGAGAAACTCGCCCCAGCGCTCGTGCCACAGCTCGCGCTCCTGCCAGGAAACGCCGGGCGACCGGGTGCGCGATTCATAATGTTCCAGCCTCGCGGCCGGTTCATAAATCACTTCGTAACCCGCCTGCCGCGCACGCAGGCAAAGATCCACGTCGTTGTAATTGACCGGGAAACTTGTATCGAAGCCGCTCAGCTCCTCGAACACCTGGCGTCGAATGGCCATGCACGCTCCGGTCACGGCCGAAACATTTCGCGCGTGATTGTTCCAGGTCCAAAAGCCCGCTCCGGACGTTCCCGCTCCGGATGTGGCGCGGTGAGGATGGCCGGTCCCATCCATGATGCCGATGGCGATGCCCGCGTGCTGGATGAGTCCGGATGGATAAACGAGCTGCGCTCCCACCACACCCACTTCGGGACGCTGCGCCTGCGTGATCAGCTCGTTGAGCCAGGTGGCGCAGAGCGGGTTCACGTCGTCGTTCACGAACACCAGAATCTCTCCGCTGGCGGCCTGGGCCCCACGATTGTTCATGGAGGCGAAGTCAAAAGGGCCGGCGTGCGAAACGCGAACACAATGCGAACGGTCGAGCAAACGCTCCATCGCCGTGTCGTCGCCGGTCTTGTGCTGAACCACGACGATTTCGCGGACCGGATATGCCGTCAACCGGTCGATGCTCTGAAGACAATTTTCCAGCAGCCGCGCGGTGCGCGAACAAATGATCAGGCTGGCCAGCGGAGTGCCGAGCAACTTGCGGTGGATTCGAAAACTGCTCGCATCGGGACCGTCTTCCACCACGGCCGGGCAACCCCGGCGGTAAAGAGCGGCTTGAATGGCCCGGCGTTCCTGTTCGGGAAAAGCATGATCCGGCCGCGCGCTGGACAGCACGCGTGGAATGTGAAAAACGGAGGGACGGCCTTCGGCCAGCCGCAGCGCCAGATCGTACGTGTGCGCGCCATCGAACTCGCTCTGAAAACCTTGCGACCTGTGCAGCGCATCCTTGGAGACCATCAGAAAACGCCCCAGGTACATGGTGGTGTCCAGAAGATCGGGCGACCAGTCCGGCTTGAAGCGCGGACGCTCGCGGGCGCCCGTTGGCCCAAGCTGATCTTCATCGGCGTAGAGCAGCTCGAAGCGGCTGTCTTGCAGCGCTTCCGCGGCATGGTAAAAAGTATGCGGAGAAAGAACGTCGTGCTGATCCATCAACGCGATGTAATCGCCGCCGGCCAAAATTCCGGCGCGGTTGAGCGAAGACGCCGGTCCCATCCGCTGCGCCGAACGCACGAAATGAATGCGCGAGTCGGCGCGGGCCCGCTCCTCAAGATAGGCGCTCACCCACGGCTCGGCGCAGGCGTCGTCGCAAATGCAAATTTCCCAGTGCGGATAGGATTGACGCAGGATGGACGCAATGGCCGTCTCCAGCCATTCGCGGCGCGGCCGGTCCACCGCCAGAAGAACGCTGAATCGCGGCAGGTAATCCAGCTTCGCAATGGCGTCCACGAACCAGTGGTCCGGCGGCGTGCTCAGTGCTTCCCGCTCCACCCACAATTTGTAATCGAGATCGTCCGATTGCGCGCGCGCGTGGCGCGCATATGGGTTCCCCCGATTGGTCCAGCCGCGCAGTTGCCGGCTGGCGCGATGCAGCATGCGGAACAACTGGCTGTTTTCGACATTCAACAGCCGGCTGTCCAGCGAGCGCACGTTCTCCGAAAGCCGGCTGAGTTTCCGGGAATTTTCTTCACGCTCGTGGTCGAGCTGCTTGATCAGCGAATCGATAACGCGCAGGACGTCGGCGCTGTCCAGTTGGCCGCGAAGACGCTCCAATTCCTTGCGAAACGATTGGTAATCCTTTGCCAAATCCCTATAGTACAGCAAGCGTAGTAGGGCGGACCCCCTGGTCCGCAGTCGGCCTCCTGGCCGACTTCTGTGGAGAAGTTATTTCCCAGTGCCCGGCGCGATGAAAAAATCCCAGACCTGCATATTCATCTTGCCTTCGGTATATTCAACCACCGCATACTCGCCGGGTTCCAGCGGCTTCGACGGCCAGATTTTATAGACAAGCTCGCCCACCTGCTTGCGAAAAGTTTCCACTATGTCCGGCTCTTCGACATTCTCGTTGGCCACCGGCACGATGGTGACGTTTTCCACTATACGATTGCCTTTATGCACAGTCAGCCGCACGATTCCAAATCGCTCTTCGTCGGAAAGCCGTATGTAGAACTGCGGCTCGCGATTGGACGTGCCGGCGGAGGCGTGCGGACCATTGAGCTCCACGGTGGCCTTGCCCGGAATCAGCGGGATGGGACTGATGGCTTTGAGAAGCCGGCGGCGCTTGTTGGTGACAACGGTCGATTCGCCCGGTTTGAGTGTAACCAGCTTGTCTTCCTCCAGCAGATAGGCGCCGGCGCCCACCGGAACGCGTTCCACTTCCCTGCGCGCTTCGCGTTCGGCCTTGTCTTCGGCGTCGATCGCGGCCGCTTCCTCGCGCCGCGCTTCCTCGCGTTGCTTGATTTCTGTCTGCGTCTTCTCCAGGTCAACCAGCTCGACCGGAATTTCCTCCCACTCGCCGCGATCCGTGCTGAAAAAGCGGACCCGGTCGTTTTCAACTTTGTACTCGCGTACTAATTGGTAGGAGCCGTCCTTGAGATAAAGTTTGACCGTGGCGGCTGAGGCGGTGAAGACGCAAATGAGCAGCGCACAGGTTAAACGCACCAGAAAGCGCATCCTGACTATCCTTCCGCCGGCTGCAACCCAACGCTCCGCAGCAAAAG
>DATDHK010000188.1:0-1930 GCA_036521635.1 Bryobacteraceae bacterium
AGCCTGGCGAATGTTCTAACGCCGGGGGACCGTGTGCTGGTGTGCGTCCACGGGCAGTTCGGCGAGCGCTTCGCTGCGATTGGGAGAGCGTTGTGCGCGCAGGTCGACACGCTGGAAGTACCGTGGGGCCGCGCGATTGATCCGAATGCGGTTGAGCAAAGAGTGGCCGAGGCGGATTATCGCGCGATGGTTGTTGTTCATAACGAGAGCTCGACTGGAGTGGTGGCCGACCTGGCTGCGATCGGTTCCATCCTGCGTAATCGCCCAACGCTTCTTGTCGTCGATTCGGTGAGCGGGCTCGGCGGGATGGAGATGCGGCAGGATGAGTGGGGCGTCGATATCGCCGTGTCCGCGTCGCAGAAAGCTTTTATGTGCCCGCCTGGGGCTGCGCTGGCGAGCGTGAGTCCGAAGGCCTGGGAGGTGGTGAAAAAGGGCAACGGGTTGCCGCGATTCTATTGGGACTTTCGCAAGGCGATGGACGGTGAAGAATCGTTGGAGACGCCATTCACGCCACCGATATCGCTCATCTACGGACTGCACGAAGCGCTCGAGATGATCCACGCCGAGGGAGTGCCGACGGTACTCGCCCGCCACACGCGACTGGCGGCTGCGCTTCGAGACGGGTGCAACGCACTTGGTCTTTTGTCATTCCCGCAGGCCGATGCGCTATCCAGCACTGTTGTAGTGTTGCAGGTTCCGGATAGATTCCAGGGCGGCGATATTGTACGTCTGCTTTACGAGCGACACGGCACCGTGATTGCGGGATCGCGCAACAAACTCTCGGGGCGCGTGATCCGGATCGGGTGTATGGGCGATATTCGAGACACCGACATCATGACGGATTTGGAACATTTGGGATCTGTACTCCGGGAACTCGGCTCAAAGGTTGCGGCGAATGCCGGGTAAAGCGGGATTTCGTGTGCATCCAACGTGGCGCCGTCCCGGCGCTGAATTGCTGGCCGCATTCGGAACCGCATCGAGCGCGCAAATTGCGGATTGCATGTCGCGGCTGGGCGCGATGGACCCCGGCATTAAACCCGTTTGGCCTTCGCCGCGCGTGGTGGGGGCGGCGCTGACGGTGTGGTGCCATTCCGGCGACAATCTCATGCTGCACAAAGCGCTCTCGCTGGCCGTGCCGGGCGACATCGTCGTCATGAACACGCAAGGCAACTTGGGGAACTCGGGCTTCGGTGAACTGATCGCGACCAGCGCGAAGAAAATCGGAATACTGGCTGTGATCGTCGATGGCACTGTGCGCGATGCCGAGGCGCTGGAAGCACTGCGGCTGCCCGTTTATGCGCGCGGGCTGTGCCCGAACGGCTGCAACAAAGACGGGGCGGGTGAAGTGGGGGCGATCATTGCGTGCGGGGGCGTTGCGGTCCGGCCTGGCGACGTTATCATCGCCGATCGGGATGGAGTTACGGTGGCGGCGCTCGACGACGCGGCGGAGGTGGCTAGTCTTGCGGCGGGCCAGGTTGAGCGCGAGCGGAGGCGGCTGGCCGAGATCGAAAAGGGCGTGTTGGTGCGGCCCGAAATCGACGAGGCGCTGCGGCGGCTGAAAATCATCGATTGAAAAAGTTCGCCATCGCGGTGATGATTACTGAGTTGGTGAAGTCTACCAGGAATGCGCCGACTACGGGAACCACCAGGAAAGCGCGACGGGCGGGACCAAATTTTTCGGCCAGCTCCTCCATGGACGCGATGGCGTTCGCGGTGATGCCGAGCATGAATCCGCAAAAGCCCGCGCTCATCACGGCCGCTTCATAGTCGCGACCCATGGCCCAGAATGAAATTGTTATGCACATCAGCCAGCACAAGGCCACTTGCGCGGCCAGGATCACCAGCAGCGGGAGGGCCAGATGCGCCAGCTCCCACAGGCGCAGAGTCAGCATGGCCATGGCGATGAACAGGTAGAGCGCGACGCGGCCCA
>DATDHK010000189.1:0-9565 GCA_036521635.1 Bryobacteraceae bacterium
GAACGCCGGGGCGCGTTTGCCATACAGGGCGACGTAATCGTTGAGGGTCCGAAGTTCCAGGCGGTGGGCGTTGAATTCGGGGCCGAAGATATCGCCCGTGCCGCCGGTGTGCGTCAGCAGATGATGAATGGTGACCTTGGCGGCCACTTCCGGATTCGGATAGTCGGTTACGTATTTTCCCAAAGGGTCGGTGAGTTTGATCTTGCCGGCCTGGACCAGTTGCAGAATCGAAACCGCCGTGAACATCTTGTTCATCGAGCCGATACGAAATCGCGTGTCCAGCTTATTGGCCACGTTTTTCCCGCGATCCGCCAAGCCATAGGCTCCGCTGAACAGCACCTTGCCGCGCTTGGCGACGAGAACGGCGCCCGCGAAACGATCGGCCGCGGCGTTCTTTTCTATTTTGGCGCGCAACGCTGCGAGGGCCTCCGCTTCGCTCATGCGCGGCACGGGGAATTCCGCGGGCCGCGGAATCGCGCCAATCCCGAGTTGCGTGATGCGGTGTGGCTCGCCGGCTTCCACGGTCAGCGTGAAACGCGCGAACTGATCGGAATCGCGCTCTTGCACCAGGCCCGTGAGTGTGGTGGCCGTGGCCCGCTCCAATGCGCGGAGCTCCAGGCCGCCGGTCAGCTCGCGAAAGGTCATGTCCCGATCCAGATTGCGCGTTGGAAAATTGGTCTCCAGGAATTGGCGCATACGCGCACGGTCGGCGGAGTTCAAAGCTTCGAGCCAGCCCGAGAATTGGCGGTACGGGACGCCCTTGCGGGCGGCTTCGATTTCGGCGGGCGTCATTTTGGGAGGCGCGAGATCGGCGGGTGGCTGCGCGGGCTGCACTTGCATACCCGAGATCTTGTCCGGCTCCGCGGCTGCTACGTTGGTTGTGATTCTGACGAACCGCCGGCTGGGGCCGCGCTCCTGCGCCAGCACGACGAGGCGGGTGTTATCGGATTCCTCGACTTTTTTCAAGTCGAACCCGCCGGTTGTGTCGCGGATGGAGAGAGCCTGTTCGACGCTGCTCCAAGTCATGCTCTTTTCAACGAACTGCTGGATGGCGGCCCGGTCCCCGCTGTTGATCATGTTGAGCCACGCCGAGAACAGGTTCCCGGCGGAAGTCGCGGGGGCCTGGATTTGGGCGCCGGCCGCGCCCACGAATAGCACCGCTAGAGTCACACGAAGAGCGAGCGCATTTCTCATAGCACATATGACGCCGGGCCCGGCCGGTTCGTGCACAGCGATGTTACCGGGTCATACCGATGCTCGATTGCGGAGCGCCTCTTCGCCTCCATAATTCCCCAGGGCGGGCTGAAGAAGCAGGTTTCGTTGAGCTCCTTCAATAATGCAACATAGCCGACAGTCAATTGACCCAAAGCCTAGTAAATTTAGTGGACTTGTGTAATTGCCCCGCACAAATAGTAATATACTGCTGTAATCCACCAGGATCGTATGAATCACACTCTCAATATGAATTTCAAGACGGCGCTCGCACTGCTCATGATTGGGCCGGCAGTTCTCATGGCGGACGATTGGAAGAACGCTCTTCAAGAGTCGCTGCGCGGCAAGTACGAACTTACCAAGACCGGCCTCGACCGCATTCGAATCACCAAGCCAGGCACCGTGCTGGTGATACAGGCCAGCGGCGTCAGCGGCGATTTGGCAACCGACATGACGTTCCTCAATAACAAGGTGATCGATGGAAAAGTCGCGCAGGCAGGCGGTTTCGCGGCCGCGATGCAGGACAAGAAGACCAGCAGAATATTTAAGCCGGGCGAAAAAGCTTACGTTTTCAAAATCGACGTCAAAAAGAACGCGGTTGAATATTTCCTGATCTCCTGCGACACCTTTGACGTAAATCTGAAAGGGTCGACCAGGCAGACGCGCTACAAATCGCTGCTGACCTTTGAATTTCCCGAGGGCAGCCTGGAAGGGGCAACCGTCGAAACCATAAAGAAAACGGTGGACGCGGTGATTGTCCCGGAGGACGAGGCCAAGGCCGCCTCAACCAAAACAGTGGAGCTTGGGCAAACCCAGGATCAGGTCAAGGCAGCGCTTGGGAGCCCCGACAAGATCGTCAACTTAGGCGCAAAGACAATCTTCGTCTACAAGGACATGAAGGTAGTGTTTCAGGATGGCAAGGTGTCGGATGTTCAATAATATTCCCACTAATATTTACCGCGTATTCGCCTTCGCCGCGATTATGTCCGGGATGGCGGGATTAATGCGCGCGGCGGACTCGCGAAATGCCGAAAAGGCGCGGCTGGCCACTTCGTTCCCAAGGGCGCACAGCGGGAGCAGCCCATGGGACCCCGAGACCGCGAGCGACACTAATTTCGTCATCGATCGGGCAAGCGGGCTGGATACCGGGTGTGTTTTCCGGAGTTCCGGGCCGCTCCGCTTTAGCGTGGCGGTGGATCGTTACGTCGGCCCCACTAATGCGGACGGAACATTGAAAGACGCGGCCGGGCTGATTGCGGCAGGAGTGGTCTCGGCTAAGGCCCGGCTGCGGATGCCGGCCTACGACGTCGATTACAGCGGGGTCCAAGACGCCAGCGTGCAACCCGAAAGGGACGCGGTGAAACTCAACGGGCAATCGCTGGGATTTCTCACCGGCGACAACGATGTCTGGAAGCTGAATGAGTTTTCAATACCGATCGAGGTGTTAAAGTTCCCTTCCAGTCCAACGCCTGAGTGCTTTTCGTCCGCGGCAAGTTGTCCGGGGCCGGCACCGGTGATGAACGATATTCAAATCGACATCGATGTCTTGAATACCGAAGAGAGATGGTGTACCGAGATCGATTGGGCGACTCTATCGTTCAGCGCAATGGCGCCGCTCATGCTGATCCACGGCACCAATGCAGGGCCCGAGACTTGGGGCAGACCGAAACCTTTGATTGGTTCGTTCGATTGCAATGCGGCGCCCGCGGCCGGTTCGGTAGCGGCGCGGCTGATCGAGTTGAAGATCACTTTTGACGACTGTATTCAGGTGGACGCGAACGGCAGTCCCGGGAATAACGCGCAACAGTTGGCGGCGATCCTCGCCCGGAAGGCCAAGAAATACGGCGTCGAAAACCTTCACCTGATTACTCACAGTAAAGGGGCCACCGACAGCCGGCTGTACTTAAGTTCGTACTACACCGCGGCGCAGAGAATAAATCCTTCCACCGGCCGGCCGAGTCAGTTCAAGGTGCTGAGCTTGTATTCGATCGGTACGCCGTCGCAGGGGACGATTCTTTCCAAATATTCGATTGTGGCCGAAGAGATCCGTTCTTTCACCGTCGCCAATTCAGGTGTCGACGTCGCCAGCGATCCGCTGGTGCTGAGCGCTTTACGGGATGCGAGCCTGGCTAACGCCGCCAGCGTAGTTGGCCTGGCGCCCGTGGATCCGGCCCGCACCGCTCAGACTCCCGAGAGCATGGCCGCATTCAATCTGATGGTTCACCAATTCCCCGGAATTCCCTATTACTCTATTGCCGGGAATGCCGACGCCAACGGAAACACCACCATCGAAGCGAGCGAGGCGACGGGGTTCGGCGTGCCGGCGTCCATTGCCACGACGCTTTATCGCGCGCTGGGCCGCACAAAAAGTTTGACAGTTGTGGAAAAATCCCGCGGCCCGTGGGGCATTATCAAATATAACTTCGCGCAAGCCGTGCTATCGAACACGATCGAACCGAACGATCTGGTTTCAACCGTATCAAGCACTCACTGCACTGCCTGCGGCTTCGCCTCGTTAGCAACCTTCAGCCGCAACCATTCGAGCCTGAAGGACACCACGACCACCGATCTGATCGTCGCCCGCATACGGCAGGATTATCCCGTTCAGTAGACCGGCATGCGAAAGATGCTGAGACGGGCAGTTATCGCGATAGCGCTCACGCTGATCGGGCTGGGGGCCTACACGTATGGGTTCGCCGGGCCGGTGTCGGTTGCTCCGCAATCCGCGGCCGTCTCCATTCTGAAATTTCCGGAACGGACATTTCGTTATTCGGCGCCTTTCTTTTTTGAGGCGGACACCACCCATTCTTTATACGCCAGCAGCGCTCCGCCTAACGCTCTGGCTCCGGGCGACAGAGTATGGGAAATCGTGTCCGCCGGCCAGGAGATCCATTTGGTGGAGGCGAGCGGGGATGCGTTCCGCGAGAACTTTCGGCCTTTGCCAAACGGAATAGATGAAGCCGCGGGCGCCGGCAATCCGGAGCGGTGCGCCAGCGATGGAATGGACCTGGGGAGCTCCGGCCTGGGACCGGACCTTGGAGCGTTAGGGCTGCGCTTTCGGGGAGTGCGGTTCCGCAAGCCGGTGCTGGTGCTGTTTTCGTCCTCGGGAGCGTCCTCGCGCGGCGTGCGCCTGGCCGAGGTTTACTTTGGCGAACGAAGCGTCGACGTCTGCGCGTTAACAAAGCCGCCCGTTTCTTTTCGGCAGAGGCTTTGGAATGTGCCTTCCGCCGTTCGCCTGCCGGATCTGGCGTACGTCGATCTTAAAAGAAGGCTGCTGTTCGTGACGGCCGACGCGGCTGACCGCGGCACGATCGCGGCGATGAGGTATTAGTTATGAAGCGGAGATTTCTGGTTGCGGCGATGTTTTCGGCCATTTCAGGGTTGGCGATCGCCCAAATAACTCGCGACGCGAAATTACCGGCGGATTTCACCGAGGCCGTGATCCTGACTCCCCAGGCTGCGCAGGTGGAGCGCACATTCATTGTCGAGACCGCCAATACCATGAATATCTCAGTCAGGATCAATTCGCTCACGGCTCAAGTGACGTTGATCGATCCGGCCGGAGTGAATTACACCGCGGGCAGCGTTCTCGGCGCCGAGACAGCGAGTTCCAAGTACGTCGATCCCAGTGGCAAGAACCAGAGTCATGAGTTTGAATTCACGAATCCCGCCGCCGGCCAGTGGAAGTATCGAGTGGTTGAACCGGCATCCTTCTCGGGCGTGCGCGCGGCTATTTTTCTGAAAAGCTCGACGAACGATATCATCGTGGGAATTTTGGGAGGCGGCCGCGATTATCCGGTTGGCCGTTCCATTTCGCTCGGCCTGGCAATTACCAACCAGCAGGGAGGCATCCTTAGATCCTCGATAACGTCGCTCACCGCTTCGGTGCGCACCGGCAACCTGCCCGCCCAACCAATCACCTTCGCCGACGACGGAGCCCTGAACGACGACAAGGCCAACGATGGCATCTATTCGGCCACATTCACGGTAAACACGGCCGGCACTTACGTCGTGAGCGTAATAGTATCTGGCGCCGCAAACGGCCAGGTCTTCAGCAGGACCGCAGTTGCGAATTTCAACGCTATCGCTCCTTGCGCATCGCTGGCGCGGGCATTCACCTCTCGAGTTCGAGATACAAATAGCAATGGCCGCAGCGATGTGCTCGAGGTTTCATTCACCGTCAATGTCGCCAAGGCCGGCACATTGAATTTGGCCGCGACCCTGACCGCCGCGAATAACCAGAAGCAGACCATCTCCGACTTTGCCCTGTTTCCCACCTTGGGCACGCAGATCTTTAACCTGGATTTTCCGCTCACTCATCTGCGCGCCCTGGGGACTAACGGGCCTTATCAAGTTTCCGATGTCTACCTGAGTTGCATGAGTGGGACGGAGATTCAGCAGACCGACCAGCAGTTCGATCTGGGGCCCACCGTTTCCTTCGACCTGACGGCGGCAGACCGGCGGGGCATTGAACCCAGCGGGCAGAACTCCGATCGCGCGGTCGACACGAATGGAAACGGATTATTCGACCGGCTGGAATTCTCGTTAGGCTTAGACCTCTTGACCTCGGGCGGCCACCAATGGAGCGGCACCCTGTACGACAAGAACGGTCATGAAATCGATTTCTTCGCGGGGTCGGGCACGCTGCCTTCCGGTAAAACATCGGCGCTCTTTGCGTTCAGCGGACCCAATATTGGCAAGAACGCGGTGGACGGTCCGTACTTCGTCCGAAACATTCTGATCTCGGGCCCAAACAGCGCGTCGGTCCTGCTCATCGGGGGTTCAACGCAGCCTTACAACTACGATAAGTTCGAGCAGGCCTTCCCCAGGGCGCCGACCATAAGCCAGGGAGGAGTTGTGAACGCCGCAAGCTTTGCCGCTCCGGTTGCGAGAGGCGGGTTGGCCAGTCTGTTCGGCGCTGGTTTATCGCCGGTCCTGGACGCCGCGAGCCGTTTGCCGTTACCGAGAAATCTCGACGATTTGCGAGTGACGGTAAACGGCGTCGATGCTCCGCTGCTTTACATCTCACCAACCCAGGTCAATTTTCAGGTTCCGTTTGAGACTCCCGCGCGCGGCGGGATTCCCGTGGTGGTGAATCGGGCTGGAAGCGCCAGCTCAACTTTTTCCATCACGGTGGCCGATAATGCTCCCGGCATTTTCACTTATCAACGCACGGCAACGGTCCGCGATCCGGTTATCGCCCATGCGGATGCGACATTGGTTACGCCGGACCGGCCGGCCGCTCCGGATGAAGTGGTAATCCTCTATGCGACGGGCGTGGGCGCCCTTAACAATGCTCCCGCCACGGGCGAAGGCGCGCCGTTATCGCCGCTCGCTTCCGCGATCACGCCGCCTGTAGTGATGGTGGGGGGCACGCAGGCGCAAGTTCTTTTTGCCGGCTTGACGCCGTTTTTTGTAGGCCTGGTTCAAGTCAACTTCAGGGTGCCATCCACTCTGCCCGCCACCGGGAGTACAGTTCCGCTGAGTCTTTCGTTCGGACAGGCCGCGGCGAACAACGTGAACCTGAGCATTCCGCCCGCGGTCGACCTTAGCGTGAAGCTGGATAGCGTCAGCCCGGCATCGGTAGGAGCGGGAGATCCGATTACAGTTAATTATTCGGTCACGGAGCCGGGTAAGGCGTCGGGAACATTCACCCGCAAGCTGTACATTTCGACTACGGCATCCATTACCGCTCAGAGCACGCTGGTCAGCACGCGAACGTTCGATCTGGCGTCGGGAAACGCCAGTATCACCTCCACGGGAAATTCAATCCCGCGCGAACTGGCGGCGGGAAAGTACTTCGTCGCCGTGGTCGTGGAAGCACCGCGCGACGTGAATACCGCGAATAATACATCGCAGTTTCTACCCATCACCGTGACTAACACCCGGGTGCCGTTCGACCTGGGGGTGAGCCTGCTTTCGGTGTCGCCGGCATCGATCGCGGCAGGGGGCAGCGCCACAGTTTCCTATCGCATCCACAACTACACGGGATCCACCGGGATTTACAACCGCTCGATTTACATCTCGCGGTCGTCCAACGTAACGGCGAACGATACGCTCATAAATACTCGCACGGTCGCGTTGACGGGTGACGACACAGATGTAGAGTCCACGGACAACATAGTACCCGCGAACTTGACGCCCGGCGCCTATTTCATCGCGGTCATACTGGAAAGCGTGGGGGACGTCGATCCAACCGACAACCGCTCTGGGTCGCTTCCAGTTACGATCACCGCGCGAGCGGCGAGCACCGTGATTACCAGAGGAACCGTCAAGGCCGATGTTGAGCGCGATTTTCCAACCGATTCGCGATTGAAATGATCGGACGTGGCGCGGCCTACTTCGCCGGCGCGTAGTCTGTGTCGAACAGGAAGACGCTCTCGATCTTCTCGAGCAGCTTGCCGTTGGCCTCGGATTCCTTGGACACCTTTTGCCATTCCGGATCGGTGGCGAACTCCTTCCACTTGGCGTCGCGCTCTTCGCGGTTCTTGAACGACAGCAGGTAGACCAGCTTGTTTTCCGATCCGTCCTTTTTGTAGGCCGGGCCCCAGAAGCCCACTACGGTCATGCCATGCTTGGCGAAAATGGCCATGGTGTGGTCGCGAAAACGCTTGTGGACGTCCTCCAATTTGCCGGGCATCGTGAAATACGTGCGGAGCTCATAGATGCGCGATCCCGATTTGAGCGAGGGGCTGGGAGCCGCCTCGGGAGGCGCCGGGGGCTGGGCGCGAACGGCCGTCATGGAAATCAGGCAAAAGGAAAGTGCGGCGATCTGTTTGCGTATTGACATCGGAATCAATCATACCTCGAAATCCTTGTAGGCGGACCCCCTGGTCCGCGGCCAACGCCCCGTCGGCCATCGGTTGCATCTGAAACAGCCGGACGCGGGCGTCCGGCGCGGACGGGGGCGTCCGCCCCACTTTTATCGGGTAGAATCGAAGGACATGCGACGTCTCTCTTCTGCAATGCTGGTGCTTCTCTTCAGCTTTCTGGCGGTTGCCCAGAATCTTCCTCGCGCCACTCCCGCCGCGGTTGGATTGTCCGCGGCGCGCCTCGATCATATCGCGCAAGTCCTGCGCGAGGACGCGGGCAAAGGGCTCGTGCCAGGTTCGATTCTGCTGGTCGCGCGCCACGGCAAGGTCGCCTATTTCGAATCCGTTGGAACACTCAACCCGGCCACGAAAGCGCCGATGACGAAAGACGCCATCTTCCGCATTTTTTCGATGAGCAAACCGGTCACCACCGTGTCCGCCATGATGCTGGTCGAGGAAGGCAAGCTGGCGTTAAGCGATCCGGTGGCGAAATACATACCTCAATTCGGAAAGGTGAAAGTCGGCGTCGATAAGCCGGACCCGGCCGGCGGCAAGGCCACGCTCGACCTGGTGGCGCCCAGGCGTCCGATCACCATTCAAGATTTGATGCGCCATACCTCCGGGATCACTTATGGATTCTTTGGCGCCGGGACGGTAAAGCATGCATACGTGGAAGCCGGCGTGATGAAGGGCGACTTCACCAACGAAGAGTTTGCCGACCGCATCGCCAAAATGCCGCTGGCTTATCAACCGGGCAGCACCTGGGATTACAGCCATTCCACCGACATCCTCGGCCGCGTTGTGGAAGTGGTGTCGGGGATGCCGCTATACCAGTTCGAGAAGCAGCGCTTGTTCGATCCGCTGGGCATGAACGACACCAGCTACTACGTGACCGAGCCCGCCAAGCAGAGCCGCATCGCCGAGCCGTTTCCGAACGATCGCACCATCGGTATCGACGCCCAGTTCGGCGATCCGCGCGTGGGCGGAAAATGGGAGTCCGGCGGAGGCGGCTTGCTCAGCACCGCGGCCGACTATGCGCGCTTCCTGCAAATGCTGCTCAATGGCGGAACGCTGGAGGGCAAGCGGTTTCTGAGTCCGAGGACAGTTGCCTTCATGACCTCCGACCATGTCGGCGACGGAATCGTCCCCGGTCCGTATTATTTGCCTGGGCCGGGCTACGGTTTTGGACTTGGCTTCGCTGTGCGGCGCACAGCGGGCGTTGCGGCCGACGAGGGGTCGGCGGGCGACTACACTTGGAACGGGGTCGGCGGCACGCACTTCTGGGTGGATCCCAAGGAAGATATGTTTGTGTTGTTCCTGATTCAATCGCCGAGACAGCGGCAGCACTATATGACGGTGATGCGCAATATGGTATACGGCGCCATTGAAAAGTAATCGCCGCAGGCAATACCAGCGACAATTAAATCGATTAATCGATTAATTCCATAATCGAATAACCCCATTGACAATGAGTTCTTGTTGGTCTAAGATTGACCCCAAGTAAGTGACCAGCCGGCCCATTTTGGCTTGTCTGGTAACAC
>DATDHK010000190.1:0-2687 GCA_036521635.1 Bryobacteraceae bacterium
CCACTCGTAGTTGTGCTCCATCACCGCGCGTTGCTGTTTCGGTTTGTTGATGGGATGCCCGAACCCTTTGTAGAGCACCAGTTTCGTCGGCACGCCGCGATCCTTGAGCGCCTGGTACAACTCGAACGCATTCGGTGGAGGAACGCGCTTGTCCTGATCGCCATGCTGAATTAGCGTCGGCGTCTTGGCGTTGTTCACGTAGAAAATCGGTGAAGTTTTCTGATAGATGGCCGGATCTTCCCACGGCGTCGCTTTCAGATATTGGCGCGTGAACGGATGAATGTCGGTGTTGACGTAGTACGTCATCCAATCCGAAATGCCTGCGCCCACCGAAACAGCTTTGAACCGGTCGCTGTAGGTGGTGATGAATGCGGAAATGTAACCGCCCTGGCTCCAGCCCATGGCGCCCACGCGATCTTTATCCACCATGCCTTTTGCGATCAGCGAATCCACGCCGGAGATGACATCCTGATAATCGCCGAGACCGAGATTACGTACGTTGAGTGCACGGAATTTCTCGCCGTAACCCGCGGACCCGCGATAATTCACCTTCAGGATCAGCGCGCCTTTCGCGGCGAAACGCTCGATCGGATAATAACGGTCGGCTGCCGCGACGGGCGAATCCATACCAGTCGGCCCCCCGTGAATCACTACCAGCAGCGGATATTTTCGCGACGAATCGTAATCGGCGGGCTTGATCAGCACGCCCTGAATGGCCGTGCCGTCGGTGGATTTCCATTCGACAACTTCGCGCGACGTTAGCCGGAACCCTTTCCATTGATCGCCCATGCTGGTGAGATATTTCGGCGCGAAATCCTTCACGGACGAGACCAACAGTTCTTGAAAACGATTGGGAGCGGCGCCCACGGCGGCAAACGTCCGGTGATCCGGCGTGAACGTGACGTCGGTTGCGAAATACGAATCCGGCGAAGTGATGCGCTCCACCGCGAGTGTCTCCGGATTCACTCGAAACAGATGCGCCGCGGCTTTTTGAAGCGCGGAGAAATAGATTCCGTCCGGGCCCCAGTCGACGATGTTGCTGTCTTCGTCGAACTTGCCGGTTAGAATGCGGGGCGTTCCGCCGGCGGCGGGCACGACTGCAATTCGAGTATTGGCATAGAAGAAAAATGGATCGCCATTCGACGTGACAAAAGCGATCTGGCGTCCATCCGGCGACCAGCGCGGGCGCGTGTGCGGGCCCGCGCCCTCCAGCAACTTCTTCACGCCCTTGGATTCGACATCCAGAACGTAGATCTGACTCGTCGCGGTCGAGCTGAGATCGGGATCGCGAGTTGCGCCGAAAGCGATGCGCTTGGAATCGGGCGACCACGCGAAATCGGTCACGCTGAATTTCTCGCCCTCGGTCAACGCCTCTGGTTTCGGTTTCTGTTTCGGATCGGCCGGAATTTCCGCCGGCGCCTTCACCAGCCACAGCCGCACCATCGCGTAATCGCCAGTGACGATTTCGAAGTCGCCGTACTTTTCCTTCCGGTCTTTCTTGCTTTTCGAATCGGGACCAGTGGAGCTGAACGCGATCGCGCCGCCGTCCGGCGCCCATTCCATTCCTTCCACTCCGTTCTCTTCGTTCGTGAGCTGCGCGGCCTCGCCGCCATGCGGATGGATGATGTAGATCTGACGTTTGCCGTCGCGATCGGAAGTGAACGCAAGCCGGGTGGAATCGGGCGACCACTTAGGGTTCGAGCTCGACTTCTTGCCGCTGGTCAGTTGATAGCGTTCGCCGGTGGCGGGCATGGCAATCCAGATTTGCTGCGCGAATTCGTTTTCGTCCCAATTGGCTTGCTGGACGGTATACGCGACGTAGCGCCCATCCGGCGAGATCCGCGTGGCGATCACCGACTTCATGCTGAGGGATTGATCGATGGTCGGCGTCTGGGCAAACGCGGGGAATGCAAAAAGAGCGGTGAGAAATAGCTTGCGCATGGGGACATTATAGATTCTCGAGCGGAGTCTCGTCGTCTTGCCGGGACGGTGAGATGTTATAGGTGAGAGTTATCTGACATGAAGATCGCCGACTTCACCGGTGAACTCACGCCCAACGGGCAGATCGTCGTTCCACCCGAGATCGCATCGCGAGTTCCGCCGGGCGAACAGATTCAAGTCGTACTCCAATGGGGCGTGTCCGAAGACGATATCGCTTGGCGCGCAACGGACGCCGACCTTCGGGCTGAACTTCCCGCCGGAGAGATTGTAGTGGTCGTAGCGACCCGCGAGGTTGACCTCGAGTTGCTTGAACAGGGTCGCGTCGAACTCGGCATATCCGGATGCCACCTGCTGGGTTCCGACCGTGAAGTTGTTACTGAAGTCGGTGATGAATCCGTCCGCGACTTGCTGCGGAGCGACTGTGTGCTGTTTGCGGTCGAAGTAATCGGCGCCAACCGCGAAGCCGAGCGATCCGCCCCGCAAAGTGACCAGATTGGAGTTCGTGAGACCCACGTGGCCGAAGGCCAGCTTCGAGGTGTCGGTGGTCGTCAGCTGCGGCGCTACGAAGTTGAGGACCGTGGGGGTGTTGTGCCCGCCGACGATATAGGGATTGGTCGTGCTGTCGAGTGCCTCCTGCAGGTTGGACGCACTTACATAGCCTATGCCGGTGAGATCCAGGTCCACTTCCGTGTACCCGGCGGCAAAGTCCAGGTCCCACGTGCCGATCTTCCCGGTGAGGTCGAGCA
>DATDHK010000191.1:0-8112 GCA_036521635.1 Bryobacteraceae bacterium
ATTCAGGACATGGAGATTCTCAACCACTTCAATGCCACCGCTTCCCTGCGGAGTTCGCTGGGAATACAGGGCGTCACGAATCGCAGCGGGAACGACGGCACCATCACTCGCTTCGGATGGAAGGCTCAGAACAAGTCCATCACGATGTTCGCCGGTGAAGCTTACAACGTCGAAATGGGCGTGACCAACGAACTCTTCCCGCAAGCCACGGACGAAACCCCGGCCTGTAATCAGGGCAAGAGCGAGCCGAACGACATCACCCGCATGGACTCCAACGATACCCGCAACCAGTCCTTTAACAACCCGCTGCACGAAATCGCGGACTGGCTGCAATTCACGCTCATGATGCGCTTTCTGGATGGGCCCAAACCCGCGCCTTTCTCGGCTAGCGCAACACGCGGGCAACAACTGTTCGGCACCGGCGTAAGCAACCCCGGGATCGGTTGTTTCGCGTGCCATACGCCACAGATGGTCACTGCACCGCAGAGTGAGACCGATGCGCTGGCCGGCAAGCCGGTGAATCTGTTCTCGGACCTGTTGGTGCATCACATGGGGCCGGGCCTCGCGGACAACATCACGCAGGGCGCCGCTCAGGGTGATATGTTCCGCAGCACTCCGCTGTGGGGTGTCGGGCAGCGGATCTTTTTCCTGCATGACGGCAGGACTGACGACATACTCCAGGCGGTTCTCGCACACGCTTCCGGGGACGGGAATGACGACGAGCATGGCGACAACGGAGGCGGATTTCCTCCTTCGGAGGCCAACGCCGTGATCGCTAGATTCAAAGCGCTTTCGGCCAATGACCGCCAGGCGATTCTGGATTTCCTCCGGTCTCTCTAAAGCAATTGTGGGGCAGGTTGGTAACGCGGCCGATTGGTAATCGGCCTCTTGCAGGAGTTGCAAGTAAGCGACGTCCCGCGGTCCTTTTTGGAGGCCCGCGGGACGTCAGGTCTTTAGCAATGATTCGCTACCACTATCGAGCCGCCGCATTCCTGCTTGCCGCATTCGCATGCTTCGGCGAAACGGTCGTGCTCAAGAATGGAACATCCATCCGGGGCGCGCTGGTTAGCATGGACGCGCGCGAAATCGTTCTGGAGCGTTGCGGGCGGCTCGAACACTTTGCCAAGCAGGACGTGAGTTCGGTTCAGATGGACACCGTTCCCGGGACCGGCCCGTGCCCCGCCATTCCGTCGAAGCTCGAAATACCGTCCGGCTTTCGGATCAAGGCTCGGATGACGGACTATGTCGACTCGCGCCGCGAACCCAAGGGGCAGGTGTTCTTGGCCGCGCTGGACGCTCCGATTACGATCGACGGCCGGACGGTCGTGCAACAGGGCGCCCGGCTGCTGCTCAAAATGATCGAAATCGACGATGGGTCCGGCCCGATACAGACCCTCGATCTCATCGGCATCGAACAGAGAAAATCATCCTGGATCAATATCCAGCCCGCGGGGGAGCCCCTGGCTGAAGCAGAAATCGATTCGGACGCCGCTTTAACCTTCACCCCCCTTCAGCCCAAAGCCGTCTTTCGAGGTGGCCCCCTCGTGGTCCCTTCGAACACCAGACTGGTCTTGACCCTCAAGCGGCCCGTTTGGATATAACTTCCGCATAAACTCCTCGCCCGCTCCCGCCGATGATAATCTCGATGCGACTGCCGGCCATTCTGGCGCTCACCTGTTGGGTCACATGTTGCGTCGCGGCGCTGGCCGCAACCACCGGAGCCGGAATCCGCTATCAAGCCTCCGGACTGGACGCGAATGGCAAGCACCTTTCCTCCACCTATAGCGCGAAACTTCGACGGCAAGCCGTATGCTGTGGCTGGGTCCAGGACCTGGGCGCCAGTGACCCTCAAGAGAGCGGCGCCATCGTAGCCTTGTGGCCCAGGCATTCTTGCCTGTGTTGATCGTAGAGCGAGCAAAGGAGTCACGAATGTTAGCGTATTCGAGCGAAAGTAGCGCGACAGTTTCGGAGCAGGCCGCGGGGATCAGTGCGGCTCTGATCATCCCGGCTCTGAACGAAGAGCCAGTGATTGGACGGACGCTGGCCGGCATTCCATGCGGACTGTTCGATCAGATCATCGTGGCCGACAACGGATCGACGGATCGCACCGCCGAGATCGCCCGAGGTTGCGGCGCCACCGTGGTGCGCACGCCGGAACCAGGCTATGGAAACGCATGCCTCCAGGCCATCCAGGCCTTGCGCCCGGACGTCGAGGCGGTGGTTTTCATGCAGGCGGACAATTCGGAGGACCCCGCCGAAGCGACCCGGCTGCTGCAGCCGATCGCCCGCGGGAGCGCGGACCTGGTGATCGGCTCCAGGACGCTGGGCGACGTTGAGCCCGGCGCTCTGCTGCCGCATCAGCGCTTCGGCAACACGCTAGCGACGTCGATGATCCGGCTTCTCTTCCGTCACAGCTACTCCGATCTCGGCCCGTTTCGCGCCATTCGGGTCAGCGCATTGGCCGCGCTCGGCATGCGGGAACAACGTTATGGCTGGACAGTAGAGATGCAGGTCAAGGCCCTCCGGAGAAAACTGCGCGTGCTCGAGGTGCCGGTGAGCTACAAGCGGCGGGCGGCCGGCGAAAACAAAATATCCGGAAACCTGGTCAACAGCGCGAAAGCCGGTGCGACCATCCTGTACACCGTTCTACGAAACGCGGTGTAGCAACCGCGCCCTTCTTGTTTCGAAATCGCCGTGTAACCGCCGAACCGTTTTGGTGGTGGACTGCATAACGAGGCGCGGCGCCGCCCCTCTTCAATTTCATCCTTGACTTCCCCTCTCGCCGGATATAGACTGTCTCTTGCGTTCGATTGATACGTTTCAAATAGCGTAGAAGCACCACATTGGACAGAGTATGAGGTGAGGAATGCGACGATTTAGTCTCACGATGGCGATCGCGCTCGCGTGCATCCCCGCTTGGAGCGCCGATTGGCTGACCGACGGCGGCAACCCTCAACGCACGGCCTGGCAGAAGGACGAGAAAATCCTTTCGACGACGAACGCCAAGGACATCAAGCTCCTCTGGAAAATCAAGCTCGATAACGAGCCCCGCCAAATGCACAACCTGTTTCCTCCGCTCATCATCGAGCGCGTCAATACCAAGGGCGGTCCGAAACAGATCGCAATCGAGACCGGTGTGTCGGACAACATCTACGCCATCGACGTTGAAACGGGGAAGCTCATCTGGAAGAAGCACTTCTTGAGCACCTGGACTCCGCCGCCGGCGGGCGGCCGCAACGGCGGAATTCTCTGTCCCGGCGGAATCACCGCGACACCGGTGGTCGCGCCCGCGAGCACTCCCGGCAAGTACACCGTCCATGTGGCTTCCTGGGATGGAATGCTCCACCAGTTGAACGCCTCCGATGGCGAAGACCTGGCGCCGCCCGCGAAGTTCATGCCGCCGAACGGCAAACCGTACGGCCTGAATCTCGTCAATAACGTGATTTATACCCACACAGCGCAGGGTTGCGGCGGCAATCCGAATATCGTATACGCGTACGACCTGGCCACGCACAAGGTGGGCACGTGGGGCCCGGCGGGTGGCGGCATGTGGGGCAGGAGCGGACCGGCCATCAGCTCGAAAGGCGTGATGTACACCGGAACGGGCGATGGCCGCTTTAGTCCGGAAAACGGAATCTTTGGGAACGGCATCATCGGCGTAAAGCAGAACCCGGAGACGAAGGCGCTCGACCTGGTGGACTACTATGGTCCTACCAACGCCGAGTGGCTGTGGAAGCGCGACCTCGATATGCAGGTCACTCCGGTCATCTTCAACTACAAAGGCAAGGAGCTGATGGTGGATGCGGGCAAGGAGTGCCGCCTATACCTAATGGACACGGAGTCAATCGGCGGCGACGATCATCGCACGCCCTTGTACCGGAGTCCGCTGCTTTGCAATGAAGACGTGAACTTCGCGTCGGCGGGTATCTGGGGATCGCTCGCGAGTTGGGAAGATGCGAAGGGAACGCGCTGGGTGCTCACTCCGATCTGGGGCGCCAAACATTCGGCCTTCAAAGCGCCGGTCGAATACGGCGAAGTGAAATATGGCGCCGTCGTGGCATTTAAGGTGGAAGAGAAGAACGGCAAGTGGCAGTTGACGCCGACCTGGATCTCGCGGGACATGAACCGCGCGGAGCCGCCGGTGATAGCGAACGGCGTCATCTTCGCGTACGGCAACGGCGAAGATACCGACCAGGCGTACCCTGACGTGGGCCTCGCCGACACCGCCGACCGGCGCATCCCGGGCTCAACCCGCGCGGTTCTGTATGCGCTCGACGCCCAGACCGGCAAAGAGTTGTGGTCGAGTGGCGATCAGATCACCGCATGGAACCATTGGACCGGGCTTTCGGTCGCCAACGGCCGCGTCTACATAGCCACGTTCGACGGAAACCTGTACTGTTTTGGCATCAAGAAATGAACACAGCGCACCTTCGCCGCAAAATTGATTCTGCTCATGTGGGGCAGGTTGGTAACCTGCGGCGGATTGGTAATCCGCCTCCTGTTGATTCCAGAATTATTTACGGGCCGATTGCCAATCGGCCGCAGGTTACCAACCTGCCCCACAAAATGCTGATCAGACTCCTGCTGAGCTGCATCGTTCTGGGATGCACCGCTGGCGCGCAGACGCCGGACTCAAGTCAAAAGATCCAGGCGCTCGAGCACCAGCTCGCCGCGCAACGGCATTTGTTGAACGACTGGGGCGGCCTCACCCGATTCGGGAGTGAGAACACCGAGCTTCGCCCGCCCGCGCCGGGAGAATCTCGCGTGGTGTTCCTGGGCGACCAGATCACAGGGCAGTGGGGCCACGGCGGCGCCAAGTTTTTTCCGGACAAGCCGTACCTGAATCGCGGCATCGCCGGCCAAACCACTGCTCAGATGTTAGTCCGCTTCCGCCAGGATGTGATCGCGCTGCAACCGAAGGTGGCGGTGATTCTGGCGGGAACGAACGATATCGCCGGCGCTTTCGGTCTCGCCACCGAAGAAATGATCGCCGACAATATCATGACCATGACGGAGCTGGCGAAAGCGCACGGAATCCGCGTGGTGCTGGCATCTCTGACGCCCGTGTGCGACTGCTTCGGCAAGCCTAGCGCGCGGCGGAGGTGGCAGGAAAAAATTGTTGAAGTAAACGAGCTGCTCAAGGACTACGCTGCGCGAAGTGGCTCGGTGTATCTGGACTACTATTCGGCGCTGGTGGAGGGCGAGGATCTCAGGAAGGAGTTCACCGCGGATGGGATACTTCTGAACGATGCCGGTTACGATGCCATCGCTCCGCTCGCGGAACGGGCCATCGCGGAGGCGCTACGGAAAGTGAGTTTATGATGCGAAGAAATGTCGTGATGCCGGTTATTTGCCTAGGCGTTTGCATGGGCGCCGCGAACGCGCAATTTGGGCGGGGCGTCGGGGATTGGATAACCAACGGCGCTGATGCGCAACGTTCCTCCTGGATCCGGACGGACGCGAAGATTTCGAGCGAGAGCTTGCAAAAACCGGGGTTCGAGTTTCTTTGGAAGCTGAAACTGGACGCCAATGCGAAACAGTCGTTTGCGCCGCCCGTCTTGCTCAACAGCTACATCGGATACCGCGGATTCCGCTCCCTGGCGTTCGTCGGGGTGACTTCGAACAAAGTCGTGGGCATCGACACCGATCTAGGCAAGATCGAATGGCAGAAGCAATTGCCGGGAGACGGCGCCTCGTCCGCTTGTGACGGCCTGATGACGTCGCTAACGCGCCCGGCCACTGCCGCTTTCCCCGGCGCCGGTGGTGGCGGGGGCGGGCTCGGTGGGCGCAGCGGCCCTGCGAAATCCGCCGTTGGGGCGCCGGACGAGGGTTCTGTAATTCTACAGCAGGTAGCTGCCCAAGCCGCGGCTCAACGAGGGCGTCCCGCCGGTCCGGGAATGCCTCCCGGTGGCTTTCAGCGAATGCCGTCGGTGGTCCACACTCTCTCGAGCGATGGCATGCTCAACAGCTTGTTCGTGTCCAATGGCGAGTCGTCGCAGCCGCCAGTCCGCTTCCTGCCGGGGAATGCCATCGCGCTGGGACTCATCGTGATCGACAACGTGGCTTATGCCGCCGTCTCGCCGGGTTGCGGTGTTGCGCCGGACGCTGTAATGGCCGTTCATCTCACGTCGAAAGAAGCCGCCACGTGGAAGCCGGATTCCGGCTCAATCGCCGGATCCGCCGGCCCTGCGATCGGTCCCGACGGAACTCTTTACGTCGCGACAACCGGGGGCGAACTTGTGGCGCTCGAACCCAAGACCTTAAAGCTCAAAATCGCGTATAAGACTGGACAGCCGTTCACGTCGTCGCCCGTAATCTTCGAATTCAAAGACAAGGTCCTGATCGCGGCAGCCACGAAGGACGGCCGGGTCCTCCTGCTGGACAGCAAGGCTTTGGATCGGCCCGCGGCGATTTCAGACGCGGTGAACTTCAATTCCGGCGCTCTCGCAAGCTGGCAGGATTCGTCCGGTGCCCGTTGGATACTCGGCACAAGCAGCAATGCCATCGTTGCGTTGAAAGTGGTCGATCAGAACGGCGCGCCCGCGCTGCACGCCGGGTGGAGTTCGCGAGACATCGCTTCGCCCGCCGCTCCGCTGGTTGTGAACGGCGTGGTGTTCACTGCCTCGCCCCGGGTGTTGTATGCTCTCGACGCGACCAGCGGAAAGGAACTGTGGAACAGCGGCAAAGCAATCACTGGTGCGATCCGTGGCGGCGGGCTTTCGGTGGGAAATAGTCAGGTTTATCTTGCCACCAACGACGGAACATTCTATGCTTTTGGTTTTCCGATCGAGCATTACCGCGGGCTTTGTGGGGCGGACGCTCGCGTCCGCGGCCGGCCCCCTGGCCGGCTATTCGGATTTGGTTAAAACCTCAACACGCCGGGCGCGGGCGCCCGGCGCGGGTCGGGGGACCCGCCCCACCAATTCTATGCATGGGGCATTTGCTGGAAGGCTTGCCTTCGTTCTTACGATCTCTGCGGCCATGGCGTGGGCGCAATTGGCCGACGGTCCGGGAAAAGATGAGACGGTGAAGCTTTGCAGCCATTGCCACGAGCTGGAACGGTCCATCTCGCTTCGTCAGGATCGCGCCGGCTGGCAGGCGACCGTCGACAAGATGGTGGGCCTCGGCGCGCGGGCGCCGGACAAAGACATTGCCGCCGTCGTCGAGTATCTCGCAGTGAATTTTCCCGGAGACCAACTTCCGAAGCTCAACGTGAACAAGGCCGCGGCGATCGAGTTTGAAAGCCGGTTGTCGCTGAAACGATCGGAAGCCGCGGCGATCATTGCGTACCGCGCAAGAAATGGGCTGTTCAAATCGATCGAGGATTTGAAGAGGGTTCCCCGTATTGACGCCACGAAAATCGAGGCGAAAAAGGACGTGTTGACCTTCTGAGAGGTGGGGCGGACGCCCGCGTCCGCGGACGGCCCCCTGGCCGGCCTTCGGATTTCGTGGAAACTTCAACAAGCCGGGCGAGGGCGCCCGGCGCGGGTCAGGGGACCCGCCCCACCGATTCGAGTATTTGGAGAAAGGAATTATGAAACTCAAAGGTGTGATTCTGCCGTTGACGGTTGCGATAGGTATCCATGCTCAGCAGCCGCCCGGGCGGGCCGGCCGCGGCAACCAGGTCCCGCCTCTCGATGAGACGGGCTTCCATCAGATCTTCGACGGCCAGAGCCTCAAGGGTTGGGATTGCGACCCGAATTTCTGGCGCGTCGAGAATGGCGAGATTATCGGCGAAACCAAAACCGACCACCAGCCGCCGCAGAACATCTTCTGTATCTGGCGCGATGGCAAGCCCGCCGATTTCGAGCTCAAAGTACAATACCGCCTGACGGGCGCGGACACCGGAAATAGCGGCATCCAATACCGCAGCATCGAGCGGCCGGACGTCGCTAAGTGGGTGATGCAGGGTTATCAGGCCGACATCGACGCGCAACAGCGTTTCACCGGCCAGATTTATGAAGAAAGAGGCCGCGCCTTTCTCGCGCTGCGGGGCCAATTCACATACATTGGCGACGGAAAGAAACCCGGATCCGTTGCGTCGCTGGGCGACAACGCGGAGCTGAAGAATTTCATCAAAGGCGACGACTGGAATGAGCTGCACATCATCGC
>DATDHK010000192.1:0-3499 GCA_036521635.1 Bryobacteraceae bacterium
GGCTGCGGCGTGCCGGTCTACACGATCGATATGGAAGCGAGTGGAATAGTCATCATCACGGGCGCACCCAGCGGGAAGAGCGCTGCCCCGCCCACCGGCGACGACATCGCGCTGGTGCTGCACACTAGCGGCAGCACGGGACGCCCTAAGCGCGTGCCCATTCGGCATCGCAATGTCACCGCCTCTACCACTAACATCGTGGAGCATTACAGCCTGACGCCCCAGGACGTATCGCTGTGCGTCATGCCGCTCTTCCACGTTCATGGACTCGTAGCCTCCACGCTCTCCACGCTCCAGTCCGGCGGTACCGTGGCTGTGCCCAACAAATTCAATCCGCTCTCCTTCTGGCGGACCGTCCGCGATTCCGGCGCCACCTGGTACTCGGCCGTCCCTACGATTCACAATCTGCTTCTGTCGCGAGCCACGGAGCGCCCGGCCGGTTCGGAAGGGCTGCGCTTTATCCGCTCCTGTAGCGCGGCGCTGCCGCCGGAAATGATGGCGAAGATGGAGCAAATTTTCGGCGCACCCGTGCTCGAAGCGTACGGCATGACCGAGGCCTCGCATCAAATGTGCTCGAATCCTCAACCACCACACGCACGCAAGCCCGGATCGGTGGGCCCCGGCACAGGTGTCAAGATCGGCATCCTTGACGACAATGGCGCCTTGCTGCAGTCCGGCGAGCGCGGCGAAGTGTCGATCCAGGGACCCAATGTCGTCGCGGAATACGAGAATAATCCCGAGGCGAACGCGAAATCGTTCACCAACGGCTGGTTCCGCACCGGCGATCAGGGATTTCTCGACACCGACGGATACCTGACGCTCACCGGCCGGCTCAAGGAGCTGATCAATCGCGGCGGCGAAAAGATCGGACCGCGCGAGATCGACGAAGTTCTGCTGGCGCATCCCGCCGTCGCCGAAGCATTGGCCTTTGGCGTTCCGCATCCTATGTGGGGCGAAGAGGTGGCGGCTGCAGTGGTATTGAAAGAGCCGGCGACCGAAGCGGCGATCATGGCGTTCTGCAAAGAGCGTCTCGCGGATTTTAAGATGCCGAAAAAACTTTACGTGGTCGACACCATTCCCCGCACCGCCACCGGCAAGATCCAGCGCGGCGCCGTAGGCAAAGCCCTTGCGGGCGGGCAATGAAATTGGCTTTGGACATTCACAGGCTGAAGCCTGTGCCACCACGTGCTGACAAGTTCTTGATAGGTAGCACAGGCTTTAGCCTGTGTTCCCCCCAATGAAATTTTTGATCGCCGGCGCCGGCGCCATCGGCGGCTACATCGGGGCCTGCCTGGCGCGCGCCGCTTACGACGTCACTCTGTTCGCGCGCGGCCCTCACCTGCAAGCCATGCAGCAGCAAGGCCTGCGCGTGCTCAGCGCGGAAGGCGGCTTCGAAGTGCATCCGCGCATCATTGGCGACCTCGCGGAAGCAGGGCCCATGGATGTTATTTTTCTCGGCGTGAAGGCGCATGGATTGACGCAGCTCGCACCGCACCTGCAACCCGTTCTCGGTGAGAACACCACGGTCGTCAGCACGCAGAACGGCATCCCGTGGTGGTACTTCCAATCCCACGCGGGCGAGCACACCGGGCTCCATCTGGAACGCGTCGATCCCGGAGGTGCGATCGCCACTGCCATCCCCGCCCCCAGCGTGGCCGCTTCGATCGCCTACTTCGCCACCGAAATCGCCGAGCCCGGGGTCATCCGCCATATCGAAGGCAACCGTCTCTCGCTGGGCGAGCCCGACGGCACGCGCTCGGATCGTTGCAAGGCCATCTCCGCCGCGCTCATCAAAGCCGGAATCCGCTGCCCGGTCACGCAGAAAATCCGCACCGAGATCTGGGTCAAGCTCCTGGGCAACGTCGCTTTCAATCCCATCAGCGCGCTCACGCGGGCCACGCTGTCTCAGATGGCGCGCGACCCGGAAGCGGTCTCAGTAATTCGCAACATCATGACCGAAGTCGAGGCGGTTGCGGCCAAGCTGGGAATCGAGATGCCGATTTCGATCGACCAGCGCATCGCCGGCGCTGATAAAGTCGGCGAACACAAGACCTCCATGTTGCAGGACCTCGAAGCCGGGCGCCCAATGGAGCTCGAAGCCGTGGCCGGCGCCGTTGTGGAACTCGGTGAACGCCTGGGAGTGCCCATGCCGCACACGCGGACAGTATATGCTTGTACGAGACTTTTAAGTATAATTTCTTCTCGCCAAGGGTAGATCAATTGAACCGCTGGGTCCGTTTGAGTGCGGCTGTCACCGCGATGATCATGAATGGGAACATGCAATACGCGTGGACCCTTTTTGTGACGCCGATGGTCAAGGAAACCGGCTGGAAGCTGTCTCAAGTCCAATGGGCTTTCACGCTTTACATTGCCCTGGGGACGTTCTCGATGCCGGCATCCGGTTGGATGATTGACCGCATGGGACCGCGCGCCTTCATGACCATTGCGGGCCTGCTATGCGGGGCAGGATGGGCCGGCATGGGTCAAGTCACCAGCCTGACCCAGTTGTATGTGATGTACGCGATCGCGGGATTCGGAACGGCCTTTGGCTACGGATGCGCAATGTCTGTAGCGCTAAAGTGGTTCCCCGACAAACGCGGGCTCGCTTCCGGAATTTGCGCGGCGGGTTATGGCGCCGGGGCCGCCCTCTTCAATCCGATTTTCGCCTGGTTGATTCATCTCTTCGATTACCGCGCCACGTTCCTCTACACCGGAATCGCCAGCGGCGCGATCATGATTATCGCGGCGCAGTTCCTGCAAAATCCCAAGCCTGCCGAGGTGGCGGCTCTTCCCAAGCCGCCGGTCAAAGCCAAGGTTCGCCGCCACAGCGAGGAGTTCAACTCGGTCGAGATGCTGAAAACGCCGCAGTTTTACGTTCTCTACATTGCGATGCTCATGATCGGCATCGGCGGCTTGATGACCACCGCCCAAGTGGCTCCTGTGGCCAAGAGCCTGGGCATCGGAGCCACTGCGCTGACCGTGGCTCTGTCGCTCAACCCCTTGGCGAATGGAGCCAGCCGCGTCTTCTGGGGTTGGGTTTCCGACCACATCGGCCGCGCGCAAACAATGTTCCTGGCCTTCTCCCTCCAGGCGGTTTTCCTGACGAGCGTGGTCACAATCGGGAAACTGAATGGAACGTATTTCATCGTTTGCATGGCGCTGGTTTATTTCACCTGGGGCGAGCTGTACACTCTGTACCCGGCGACGCAGGCTGATATCTTCGGAGCGCAAAACTCCGCTTCCAACTACAGCTTTCTCTACACCACCAAGGCCATCGCTTCGATTCTGGCAGGCGGAATTGCGGCCGCGCTTTTTGAAAAGACCGGCAGTTGGACCATCGAGTTTTATGGAAGCGCGGCGCTGGCGATGTGCGCGGCGCTGATGGCCATCGTCATTCACAAGATGCCCTTTCCGAAGAAACACCCTAAGACGATCGTCGCTGCGGAGACCGCCCGCGTAGGATGATAAACAGAATGGCTCTCCAAATCAACGCCCCGGT
>DATDHK010000193.1:0-2663 GCA_036521635.1 Bryobacteraceae bacterium
GTCAGGACCCCGCCGCCGCGGAATCCTTTTGGAAGCGGGAACTCGCCGGCTTTACCGAGCCCGTCTGGATAGAGAATTTGCTGGCCTCACCTCGTGAACCACAAAGCCGGCCGGATAACGAGCGAATCTGGCGCGTGCCCGGACCGGATCTCGAACGTCTCGCCCGTCAACGCCAAGTCACACTCAGCAGTATTTTCCAAGCCGCCTGGGCGATTCTGATTGGGCGATACACGGGCCGCAATGACGTGGCATTCGGACTCACGGTATCCGGGCGATCGCAACCTCTGCCGGGAATCGAGCGCATGACCGGCAACCTGATCAACACGGTTCCATTCCGCGCGCACCTTCCGGCCGATCTTACCGCCGCGAATCTCTTCAAAGAGGTCCACGCAGCCAACGCGCGGATTCAACGCTTCGAACAAACGCCGCTCCCGGACATTCAGAAATGGTGCGGATTGGGCGGAACTCGCCCGCTGTTCGATTCGATTCTCGTGTTTGAAAATGCGACGCCAGTGGGCCCCGCGCCGTTAAGCGGTCCGCTGCAATTACGGGCGTCCCGCCACCTGTTCCAAATCAATTATCCGCTGGTGGTCCAAGTCAGCCCCGGCGCCGAGTTGTCGTTCCGGATCGCTTGCGAATCCGCGCGTATCGGACCAGCCGCGATTGCGCGATTGGCCGGTCAGCTTCAGCAATTGCTTGTGGAACTGGCGGCGAATCCGGACGCCCCTATCCGCGATTTGACCGCGGTGACAGCTCCGGAGCGCCACTTCGCGCTGTGGGAATGCAATGATACCCGCCGCGCCTATCCACAGATTGGAATTGCAGAAGCGTTCGAGCGGCAAGCGCGCGAGACTCCTACCGCCGTGGCGTTGATTCAAGGCGATCGGACCTTCACGTATGACCAACTCAACCGCCGGGCAAACCGTTTCGCACGCATGTTGCGGTCCCGCGGGGTAAACGCCGAGACGCCCGTGGCGCTGTATGCGGGACGATCGCTCGAGATGGTCGCGGCGCTCATCGGCATCCTGAAAGCCGGCGGAGTCTGCGTGCCGATCGATCCTTCGTGTCCGCCGGACCGGCTGGCGTTCATGCTGGCCGATTCGCGCGCCGCACTCACCATTACGGAAGCGCAGTTGTCGTTGAACGGCCCCGAAAACGCCGACGATCTCCCGGACCGTCCGCTGCCCGATCAAGCCGCGTTTCTCATCTACACCTCCGGTTCGACGGGCGCGCCGAAGGGGGTGGTGGTAGTTCATCGGGGGGTTGTACGGCTGGTCTGCAACACCAATTATGTGCAGCTCGACGGAACCCAAACGTCGCTCGTGCACTCCCCAGCTTCGTTCGACGCGTCTTTCCTGGAGCTGTGGACCACGCTGCTGCACGGCGGACGCTGCGTGATTTTCGATGGCCAGGGCGCGACACCCGCGGACGTGAGGCGCGCAATCGCCGAACATGGCCTGGATCTGCTGTGGCTCACGGCCTCTTTGTTCCATCTCTTCGTGGACGAGGATCCCGATGCGCTGCAAGGCGTGAAACAGCTTCTTACGGGCGCTGAAACGCTGTCGCCGAAGCACGTCGCGCGCGCGCTGGAACGCGTCCCCGGCATCGCCATCATTAACGGTTACGGCCCTACGGAAGGAACCACCCTCGGTACGTTCTATCGCGCCGATCCGGCCGGCGTGCCCGAGCCGGTGCCGCTCGGCGGACCCATCGCCAACACGCAAGTCTACGTGCTCGATGCGAATCTGAATGTTTGTCCCGCGGGCGCGATCGGCGAGATTTGTATCGGTGGCGATGGGTTGGCGCGCGGTTATGCGCACGCTCCGGATCTGACGGCCCAACGATTCGTTCCCGATCCAACCGGGCGTGAACCGGGCGCGCGGCTCTATCGTACCGGAGACTTGGGACGGCTGCTCGAAACGGGCGAGATCGAATTCATCGGGCGCGCGGACCAGCAGGTGAAGATTCGCGGATTCCGGGTGGAGACCGGCGAAGTAGAGGCGGCGCTGCGGAATCAACCGGCCATCCGCGATTGTGCCGTGACTGCGACGGCAGACGGCGCGGGCGTCCGCGGATTGATCGCCTATCTCGTCTCTGAAGCGCCCGTGGACATCGAAGCGTTGCGCCGCGGCATTTCGCGCATGCTGCCGGACTACATGGTCCCGGCCAATTTCTTTATGCTCGACCGTTTGCCGCGGACACCCGGCGGCAAGTTGGACCGACGCGCGCTTCCGCAGCCGGCGCGCGCCGCAAGCATTACGCCCGCGCGCGTCGCCCGCGCGGTCACCCCAACGGTCGAAATCCTGACGGGAGTCTGGGGCGCGGTGCTGGGCATCGAACACGTTCAGCGCGAAGACAATTTCTTTCAGTTGGGCGGACACTCCCTGCTTGCGATCCGCGCCTTGTCGCGAATCCGCGAAGCGTTCAGCGTGGACCTGCCTCTGCGTTCGCTTTTCGAATATCCGACGCTCGGCGAACTGGCATCGGTAATCGAGCGGATGTCCGGCCCGGCCGCGCCCACAACGCTGCCGCCGCTGACGAGAGAGCCGGCCGGCGAGTTGCCGCTCTCCTTCGCGCAGCAGCGGCTGTGGGTGCTGGATGAATTGCAGCCTGGAATTCCCGCTTACAACATGCCGCTTGCGGCTAGGCTAAGTGGAGGCCCG
>DATDHK010000194.1:0-3558 GCA_036521635.1 Bryobacteraceae bacterium
GGGAAGTCGTGATCCGGACGTGGCAGACGGCCCACGTCAACAAGGCCCGGCGGGGCGCGCTGGCCGGCGATGGCCGGGCTGACAACCGGCGGGCCCGCCGCTACGTGGCCAAGTCAGCAGGTACATGCCGCGATAGATGTCCAGGCGTTCCAGCGATGAAAGCGTTTTGGAAGGCAGCACGATACTGCGCGCCTCTTCCGCCGAAATAGCCGACTGCGCGCGCTCGGACGCGATGGCCTCTTCGCACGTCCCCTGATCCTCGATGCAAGCTTGCATCCAGCGCTGGATGCGCGCGAGACCCTGATCAGTCACCATAAGCGGGAACCCCGTCCTTGACAGGCGCAGGCAGCTTCAAATCTTCCTGCTCCCGGAATTGACGGGCCTTCAATGCCTCTCCGTGGACCACGTCAAAATCCGGAATATTCGCATCCCACTCCAGCAGCGTCGAGACTCCGCCCAGCCGCCGGTGCGCGTAGCGATACAGCTCCCAAACGCTGTCGATCACGTAGTCGCTATGCGTGTCCAAAATGTGCGTGCCCTTGTTGGTGTGCCCCGCCAGGTGCATCTGCACCACGCGGTCGCGCGGAATCTTGTCGAGGTAAGCCTTGGGATCGAACCCGTGGTTGAACGAGCTTACATAAACATTGTTGACGTCCAGCAGAATGCCGCAGTCGGCCTGTTCCGTGAGCTCACGAATGAAATCGGCTTCGTGCCAGGTGGACGCGCTGAATTCCAAATATGTGGATGCGTTCTCCAGTGCGATGGGCCGCTCCATAAAATCCTGAATGATCTTCACCCGCTCGATGGTGTGCTTCAACGCTTCGTTGGTGTAGGGCATCGGCAGCAGGTCGTGCGTGTTATGTCCAGCCACGCCCGTCCAACAAAGATGGTCCGACATCCAGCGGGCATTGATCCGCTTGCCCAGCGCCTTCAACTTTTTCAAGTACTCGAAATCCACCGGATCGGTGCTGCCAACGGAAAGCGACACGCCGTGCAGGACCACCGGATAATGCTCGGCCACTTGATCCAGCACGCGCAGCGGACGGCCGCCGGTATCCATGTAGTTTTCCGAAAGGATTTCAAACCAATCGATCGGGGGCTTGTTGTTCAGGACGTGTTCGTAATGCACCGAGCGCAGGCCGATGCCGAATCCCAAATCCGGATATCCCCAACGATTTGCCATGAAACTAAACCTCGGTCTTTCTGCCCACACCCAGCCATTTACTCAGGAAGTAATCCAGGCTGACCGGGCCGGGCCCAAATAACACCAGCCATATTAAGAATAGCAAGTACACAAACGGAGTGACTTCGCTGAGATCCGACGGAAACTTCTCGATGAGCGCCGGCTTGTCGGCGGTCATCAGCGCCACGATCATGGTGCACGATAGCAGCGCCGCAAAGATGCGCGTCCCCAGCCCGAGGATCAGGCAGAGCCCGCCGACGAATTCCAGCGACGCGATGAAAGCGGCATTGGCCCCGGGAAACGGAATGCCAAGGTCGGTGAAAAATCCCGTGACTTTACCGAGGTCCGACAGTTTGCCGTGGCCGGTGACGTGGAAGGCCCAGCCGAGAAAGAGACGGGTGAGCAGCGGCGCAAGAAAGGCGAGAGCCGCCGTGATTCGCAAACCGAAGGCGGCGAGGCGTTGTATTCGTCCTTGTGGCATTTGAAGACAGTATACATGGGGGTCGCGTGCTCGGGATTGGGGCCCGGAAACTTAACGGGCACTTACCGAAAAATCCAGATATCCACGCTGCGGATCGGTACTTACTAACTTCGCGTGAACTTGTTCGCCCACATCCAGCCCTTGTTGGCCGTGTACCACCAAACCCTCCGCCGGCGGATCGATGGTTCGAACGAATGTGCCCTTGGGAGTTACTCCAGTTACTACCGCCCGGAAGGTTTCTCCGATTCGGCCACTTAGCGCCACCGCCGCGATCCGCTTTCGCATGGCGCGCTCCACTTTTCTGGCCGCATCTTCTTTTAACGTGCAGTTTTTCGCGATCGCGTCCAACTCGGCATCGCTGTACGGGCCGGGTTCGCCCGCCAGGACAGCCTTCACCAGCCGTTGCGTCACCAAATCGGCAAAGCGGCGATTCGGCGCCGTGGAGTGCGTGTAATCGTGAACCGCCAGCCCAAAGTGGCCTTGCAGCGGGTCGCCGGGCCGCTCTACTACATATTCGCCTGGTCCCATCAGCTTTACGATCGCCAACGAAAGATCGGGGGAATGAACCGGATCCTCTGCCTTCCGCTTGAGCAGAAACGCATTCAATGCGCCTGAGTCCGGCTCGCTTGGAAGATGCGCGCCAAACTTCGCGGCCAGTTCGACAATGCGATCCCAGCGCTCCGGAGTTTTCACCACACGGCGGATGGAGGAAACATGTTTGTCCGCGAGCATGCGGGCGATTACTCCGTTCGCGCCGATCATGAAATCTTCGATTAACTCACTGGCCCGGTTTTTCTGCGCTACATGGATGCCACTTACTTGGCCATTTAGTAACTCGGCGGTGGTTTCGATGCTGTCGATGTTCAATGCACCCATTCGATACCGGGCGGTTCTCATTCGTTGCGCGGCTTCGTCCTGCACTTTCAGCTGATCTTGCAAGCTGCCGGAGTCCGCCACTTTGGAAGGAGGCGAAGCCTTTCCCTCCAGCCATGGCCCGACGCCGCTATAGGCCAATTGGGCCTTGTTCCGCACCAGCGCGCGATAAGCGTCACTGGATTGAATGGATGCGTCGCTCGCCAGAACGATTTCGACGACGACCGCCAGCCGGTCGGCGTTTTCGTTGAGCGACGTCAACCCGGTGGACAATTCCTCGGGCAGCATCGAGAAATTCACTATGCCCGTATATACGGTCGTGGTTTCAGATTGCGCGTGCAAATCGATTGGCGTACCTTTCGCAACCAGCGCGTCCACGTCGGCAATGCCGATCATGATTCGTATGCCGCCGTTGGGAAGACGTTCAGCGGCTTCGATCTGATCGAGGTCGCGCGAGGTATCGTTGTCGATCGAAGACCACAATAAGCCGCGCAGATCCCTGACAGCCTTATCGGCATGTGGCTGCGCCACCATTGCCTTGACCTTTGTTACCTGGCTGCGGACTTCACCGGAGAACTCGGGATGGAATCCGCCGGCCGCCATTTCCTGGCGAGCTGCCGCGTATAGATCAACGTGATTGATTGACACTGAGGAAAGATTACCATCTTGGTGGGATACTGGATCATGCGAAAAAGCTACATCATCCTCGCGCTCTTGGCCTCTGCTTCCCTGGTCTCCGCCCAGACCGATTCAAATTCCATTACGGTTACCGCCTCGCGGAGTTTTAATTTGCAGGCCGACCAGGCACTGTTCAGCGTTGCCGTTTCTTCGGGCTTCAACGTCAGCTTCGAGGACATACTCGGCGCTTTGCAAGGCTCCGGAATTGCACTCTCGAATTTCACGGGCGTGTTCACTTCGCAAGGGCCCTTCATATTGGATCCGGCCACCGGGCTCCCGGTCCCTGCGGCCCCGGGCCTGACCTGGTCGTTTTCAATGCCGGCGCCCCTATCCAAGATCAAGG
>DATDHK010000195.1:0-15270 GCA_036521635.1 Bryobacteraceae bacterium
GGATTGTGATTACAAACGAGTCCACTACCTCTCCATCCGAGTCGACAAAAACGTTCTCGATTTCCATGGGCGGAACTTCGGCAGCACCTAAGCAATAGGCTTGCTCCAATTTCTCGATTCTCCGGATCGTATTTCGCATTACCCCTCGCCGATACCGCAGATCTTGGCACCGTTCTCCCGTACAAACTCCTTCGTTTCCTTCGCGTTTAGCCCAATTGGGATCTCGCAGAGATCAACTATAGCGACGGCGCTAGCAGGGGGGAATCCGCCTTCACGGAGAATCCGAAGGCAGGTGTCATTATCGAGCCCTCGTCTTCCGGCATCGCTCACTACCATTACAAGCCGCTGCCGGTTTCTCCCAATACCTAAGTCGGTCTCCAGTTTGCCAAGCCGTCGATCAATGCTCTTCATCGCCGTAGGGTACTGCTGGAAGCGGCTTGCTCCAACGCCGCCACGCGCGCTTCGATGTCTTCAATCTCAATTGCTTTGGCCGCGTGATTGAAAATTGCCTCGGCTGCCCGTACCTTGACCGACGGTGGCGTGCCCGGATCGATCAACGTCTTCAGCAGAGTAGTGGCGGCCGCTGAGGTGCCCTCCAGATCCGACAACATAAACGATGCAGCTATCATTGCCGGAATCGCCCGGAGCTTCCGTCCCAGCGCCACATCGGTCTCAAGATCGTCTTGTAGATATGAAAGGTAGCAGAATCCCAAAAACTCTTGACTTACAACCTTACGCGTAATTATAATACGCGTATGGCAGCTCCTGGACACCTCACCATCCGACAGGCTCTGGCCATCCAATCTTTTCGTAAACTATGGTTAGCACAGCTAGTTAGCATCTTTGGCGATTTTCTCGCGCTGTACGCCGTTCTTAGCGAAATGTCCTTCCGAATGCACGCCTCCGCACGGGCCATCACGCTTGTAAGTGTGTCCTATCTGCTGCCGCTGGCGCTGATCGGGCCGCTCGCCGGCGTCTTCGTCGACCGCTGGAATCCCAAGCGCACGATGGTGGTGAGCGACCTTTCGCGCGCCGCCTTGGCGCTCGGACTGGTGATCGCGGGCGCGCCCTGGCACATCTACCTGGTGTTCGTCGCGATCAGCGCGTTCTCGAGTTTTTTCATGCCGGCGCGGTCCGTCATCATGCCGCAGATCGTTCCCAAAGAAGGACTCTTAAGCGCGAACGCGGCGATTCAACAAACGATGCAGATGGTCCAGATGGCGAGCCCCGCGATTGCCGGCGCACTCGTCGGCTGGGCTGGCCCAAGTGTGTGCTACTACCTCGGCAGCGTCAGCTTTGTGTTCTCCGGCCTGATGATCTGGACCATGACGATTCCGGAGCGGCCCGCTCATCGGAACCAGCAGGTAAGCTCGGTGCTGCGCGACCTTTCCTCTGGCATGCGTTACATCCTGACCCATCCCGTACTGAGCTTCGTGATTTTGTCGATCGCGGCGGGCACCTTCGCCATGAGCGCCTTCGGCTCCCTGATCGCCGTGTTCGTGCGCGATGTCCTGCATGCCAACTCATACTTGTTCGGCGCTCTCGGATCTCTCATTGGGGCCGGGATGCTGGCCGGCGGATTCGCGGTCACGCCGCTGGCCCGCCGGATCAAAGAAAAAGCTCATCTGGTGAACGCGGGAATTTTGGCGTGTGGGATTTCCATCGGCGCCATCGCGTTTATTCCCAACTCGGTGGTCGCAGTGCTGGGATGCTTGGGGCTTGGCCTCGGCGCTTCGCTGCTGATCATCCCCGCAATGGCCCTGATGCAAGGGCAGGCGCCGCCGGAAATGCGCGGCCGGGTGAGCAGCAGCGCCATGTCGCTCATCTCGATCTCGCAGGGCATCGCTTTACTTTTTGCGGGCAACCTGGCGCTGCGATTCGGTATCGTTGCCGTTTTCTACGGCAGCGCCGCGTTGCTTCTGCTGATCTCGATCGTTGGAACTATCCGGCTCAGAAAACCGCTCGAAGCCAAGCGGGCGCAAGCGGCCTGAGGGAAGGTGATACATGGCCAAGAAATTTGTAATCGGAGTTGGACAGTTAGATACCGAAGAGCTGCACAATGCGCTGGATCGTCTGGGCGCGCGGGGCGAGGGCCGGAACAACGTCGTGATGGTGCGCCTGACGGACGATGCCTTGGCGCGGGTGGACCAGTTGGTGGAGGCGACACTGGTCAGCAGCCGTTCGGAGGCCGCGGCGGTTTTGATCGGCGCGGGTATCGAGAGCCAGAAGGAGCTTTTCGAGCGGCTCAGTTCGCATACCGATGAAATCCGCAAACTGAAGGAACAGCTCCGCAAGGTGGCGTTGGACGCCTTAAGGCCTCCAACGGACAAATGACGTTGACATCCTTTGCACCTGAGCAAGTCAAACTGAGTCTTTTAGGAGGCGGTTTGATATGGAAAGTAGAGGATGTGACCTGCTCGTGATAAACTGAAATTTCCGCGCAAAGGAAACTCCGGATGAAATTTTTTGTAATTCCAGCCTTGTCTGCCGCACTACTGTCTGGCCAGCCCCCCCAGCCCCCGAAAATCGCTCCAGGTACTCCCGCTCAAATTGTTCCCGCGCCTCCACCGGCGCCCGCGGCGCCGGCCATCGCACCAGATAGTATTGTGCTGGAATCCGCGGGAAAGAAGTACACCGCCGCCGAAGTTGACAAACTGATTGAAGCGCTGCCGACTCAGTACCGCCAGGCCGCGAAGACCGACCCCAAAGTAATGAGTCAGGTGTTCTGGATAACGCGACTGGTAGAGGAAGCCGAAAAGGCGGGTCTCGATAAGAAGTCGCCATACAAGGAACAGCTTGAGTACAACCGGATGCAGTTGTTGGCTCAGGCGCACCTTTATGTTTATGGGAACAACATCAATGTCACTCCCGAGGATCAGGAACAGTACTATAAAGCGAATTCCGGCAAGTTCAAGCAATCGAAGGTGCGGGTTATCTACCTCACCTTCAATCCCGCGCCTGACAAGCCTGGCGCAGGCGAAAAGAAGCTGCGCACCGAAGCGGAAGCCAAGGCCAAGATCGAAGATCTCCGAAAACAAATCGTGGCCGGCGCCGACTTTGGTAAATTGGCCCGCGAAAACTCCGACGACAAAACCTCGGCTGTCAAGGATGGCGAATTCGGAATCATGAAGCCAAGCAGCACCTACCCGGAGCCTATTAAGGCGGCGGTATTCGGATTGAAACAGGGCGAGGTGAGCGAACCTGTCCGGCAGCCCAACGGTTTTTATCTCATTCGCGTGGACGAGATTATCGTTCAACCGCTTCAGGAAGTAGCCACCGAGATCTATCAGCAAATCAAAACGGAGCGTCTCGACGATTACAACAAGAAGTTGCAGTTACAATACCAGGTGAAAGTTGAAAACCCGGCCTATTTTTCACCTCCAACAGCGCCGCAGCTCCAACAAGTACGTTGAGGCGGCGAAGCAGCGGCTGCCCGATTTCGACGGACGTTCGATCTCCATCCGGTTCCTGCCCAAATTGAGCGCCGGCAGCCGCAAGCTTTATTCCAACCGGAACGTCGGCCAGCCGGTATTCGCGGCGACATTTATCCGCAAACGCGAAATCGTTTTCGACCAGGAACTCGAGCGCAAGCCCGCCGAGATGGCGCGCATTCTTGCGCACGAGTTGTTTCACTTTGCGTGGGTGCGCCTCGGAAACCCGGCTCGCCGGTCATACGAAGCCCTATTGCGCCGTGAACGGAACGGGCACGCACGCGGCGAACTAGGCTGGTCGGCCGAATACCGAAAGTTGGCGTTGCCGCGCCGGCCGCCGGCCGCCAAGTGGCGCGCGTACGTCTGCGAGAGTTTTTGCGATACCGCCGCCTGGCTTTATTCAGGCATCCGCCGGCACGGCGAATTCACGCTGGCCGGGCGTCATCGCGAACGCCGGGCCGAGTGGTTTCGCGCGGCGTTTGGAGATCGCGGAATACCGATATAATTGAGTCAGGAGAGAGTATCCATTTGCCCAAGCGCATCGCAGTCGCCGCCGTTTGTTTTGCCGCCGCCGGTCTGGTTTGGACAGCCTGTTCGAACGGTGTAACCGTGCGGGCCGCGGTGAAGGCGGAAAAAGATCGCAAGCCCGCGCCCGAATTCGCCCTGAAGGATGCCGACGGCAAAACGGTGCACCTGGCCGACTACAAAGGAAAGGTGGTGCTGCTGGATTTCTGGGCCACTTGGTGCGCACCGTGCAAAGTCGAGATTCCGTGGTTTATGGAATTCGAGCAACAGCTCAAAGATCGCGGTTTCGCCGTGGTGGGCGTCGCCATGGATGAAGACGGCTGGAGCGTGGTGAAGCCCTATCTCCAGGAGATGAAAATCAACTATCGCATCTTGATGGGCACTGAGCAGGTGGGAGCCATTTACGGCGGAGTCGAGTCGCTCCCGACTACGTTTTTGATCGACCGCCAGGGAAAGATCGCCTCGGTGCACATTGGTCTCGACCGCGGCAAAGAGGATTTCAAGAATGACATCGTTCGCCTGCTCGACGCGCCTCGCGCCGATTTTCGCGATCCTGCTCGCGGCCTTTTCGCCTTCCTTACGGGCGCAAGGTAACACAGTCCTGACGCTGCCGGCGCCCGAACGGCTGAGCATAAAGCGCGGCGCACCGGGCGTTGTGAAACTGAAGGCCGAGCTGCGGACGGGCTACCACGTCAACAGCGATAAGCCGGCGGACGAATATCTGATCCCCCTGAAATTGACTTGGGCCAAAGAGCCGCTCCAGACGGTTCAGATCGTATATCCGAAACCGCAACTGGAGAAATACGATTTTTCGCCGTCGCCGTTATCGGTGTTCAGCGGCCAGTTTGAAATCGTGACCCATTTCAAGGCGCCGCCGGCCATCGCGCCAGGGCCCGCGATGATGACCGGCAAGCTGCGTTATCAAGCCTGCAACAACAAGGAGTGCCTGCCTCCGCGCACGGCCGAGGTGACGCTCAGCGTCGATGTTCAGTAGTAATGTTCAGTAGTAACAATTCCTGTCACTAAACCATCCAGGCGGAGTCATACCTGAAATGATATCCGCACGCTTGCTCGCGTTCATGACGCTCAGTTCTATTGGTCTGTTTGCCGGCCAGATCACCATGAAAAACGGCGACCGCTTCACCGGCGCGGTCGTGAAACTGGACGGCAAGAATCTGGTCTTGAAGTCCGACTATGCGGGTGTGATCTCGGTTCCGTGGGACGCGGTCGCCTCTATCTCATCGAGCGAGCCCCTGAGCCTAACCTTGCAGGACGGTCAACTACTGGTCGGCCAGGTGTCGACGTCGGACACAAAATTCGTGATCGAAACCAAGAGCGCCGGAACCATCAGCGCGGAAAAAGATGCCGTGAAGATGGTCCGCTCGCAGGCCGAGCAAGCCGAAGCCGATAGATATTTGAATCCCAGAATCGTGGATCTTTGGGCGGGCTTTCTGGACTTCGGATATTCCGCCGCACGCGGCAATTCCAGCACCAACAATCTGGCCGTCAGCGCGAATGCGGCTCGCGCCACCACGCGGGACACCATCGCGGTTCACTTTACATCGCTCTACTCCAGCAACAAAGTTGCCGGAAAATCGATCCTATCGGCCAATGCGATGCGCGGCGGCATTAACTACAACCTCAATCTGCGGCCGAAACTGTTCGTGTTCGGATCGGTCGACCTGGAGTTCAATGAGTTTCAAAATCTCGACCTCCGGTTCGTCCCAGCCGGCGGTTTCGGATTTCACGCCGTGAAGAGCGAAAGGACCGCCTTCGATTTGTTCGCCGGCGGCGCTCTCAATCGGGAATTCTTCTCCACGGGTTTGAAGCGAACATCCGGCGAGGTTCTGGTGGGCGACGACCTGGTCTACAAACTGTCCTCCATTACGTCTCTGCACCAGCGCCTGGTTTTCTACCCGAACGTAAGCCGCCCGGGAGAATATCGCACCAACTTCGATCTGTCGGCGGCAACCGCGCTCAAGAAATGGCTGGCATGGCAGCTTTCGGTGAGCGACCGGCTTCTTAGCGACCCGTTGCCGGGCAGGAAGAAGAACGACTTCATCTTCACCACCGGATTTCGTGTCACGTTCGCGAAGTAGTAGTCGCTCGACTTTAAGACCGGGACACGCGAAACTAGAAGCAAGAAACTTTTCGCGCGATGATCCAACTCTCCGGCGCAGGCAAGCGCTTTGGCCATAAGCTCCTATTTGAAAATCTCAATTGGTTGATCACGCCCAAGGACCGCGCCGGTCTGGTGGGCGCGAACGGCACGGGCAAAACCACGCTGCTGAAGGTGCTGGGCGGCACGGAATCGCTCGACTACGGCGGCCTCAACGCCACGCGCGGCATGAGCGCCGGATATCTTCCGCAGGACGGCCTGTCGCTCTCCGGCCGCACCGTTTTCGCCGAATGCATGTCGGTTTTCGCCAGCCTCCATAAGATGGAGCGCGAGATGGAAGAGTTGACGCACAAGATGGGCGAACTGGACACCGGCGGCATCGAATACGCGCAGGTGGCCGACCGTTTCCATCAACTCGACAGCGAATTTCGCACACGCGACGGCTACGCGATCGAGGCGCAGGTGGGCAGCGTGCTGGCGGGCCTGGGTTTTCCACACGAGGACTGGACCCGGCGCACGGAAGAGTTTTCGGGCGGCTGGCAGATGCGCATCGCACTCGCGAAACTGCTGCTGGAAAAGCCGAACCTGCTGCTGCTCGACGAGCCCACCAATCACCTGGACCTGGAGGCGCGCAACTGGCTGGAGCAATATCTGACCAGCTACCCGTTCGCCTACGTCCTGATTTCGCACGACCGCTATTTTCTGGATGTCACCGTCGACAAGATCGTCGAGATCTGGAATCGCGGCGTACATTTTTACAGCGGCAACTACGAGAAATATCTTGCGCAGAAGCAGGAGCGCAGCGATCAACTGGAGGCCGCCTACCGCAACCAGCGCGAACGCATTGAGCAGCTCGAAGCTTTCATCAACCGTTTTCGTTATCAGGCCACCAAGGCCAAGCAGGTGCAGAGCCGCATCAAGGAACTCGAAAAGATCGAGCGTATCGAATTGCCCGCCGAAGAAAGGACGATCCATTTTTCGTTTCCCCAGCCTAAGCCGAGCGGGCGGATCGTGGCCGAATTTCAAAATGTCTCCAAGAGCTATGGCGGCAAGTTCGTCTTTGGCGGTGTGAATTTCATCATCGAGCGCGGCGACCGTATCGCCCTGGTAGGCGTGAACGGCGCCGGCAAATCCACGCTCATCAAATTGCTTGCGGGCAGCGAGCCGCTCAGCTCCGGCGAATACCGGCTGGGACACAACGCGCAGGTCGACTACTTCGCGCAAGACCAGTACAAGGAATTGGATCCGAACGTTCGCATGCTGGACGACTTGCAGAGCATGGCGCCGCGTTCCACCAACACCGAGTTGCGCAGCTTGCTGGGCTGCTTTTTATTCTCCGAAGACGACGTGTTCAAGCGCATCGGCGTATTGTCCGGCGGCGAGCGCAATCGCTACGCGCTGGCGCGCATGCTGCTCGAGCCTTCGAATTTCCTGCTGCTCGACGAGCCCACCAATCACCTGGATATGCGTGCGAAGGACGTGCTGCTGGAATCGCTCGAAAAATTCACCGGCACGGTGGTGTTTGTTTCGCATGACCGCTACTTTATCGATAAACTGGCAACGCGCGTTTTCGAAGTAGGCGACGGCGAGGTCCACATTTTCCCGGGCAATTACGAAGATTACATCTGGCGCAAAGAAGGCAAAATTGTCGATCTAACGCTCCCCAGCTCATTACCATCCACCAACCACCAACCACCGTCCACCAGCGCGAGCGCCGCGAAGCGCCTGAATCCCATCAAGCTTCAGCAAATGCGCGAGCGCTGCGGGGAATTGGAAGAGAAGATCGCAAATCTCGAATCGGAAATTGCAGCTTGCGAAGAGGATCTCGCGAGTTTCGTGAGCGCCGAAGAGACCATGCGAGTCTCCACTCTGCTGGAAAAGCACCGCGCCGATTTGAGCGGACTGCTGGCGGAATGGGAGCAGGTAACTCAGGTCGTGGAATCGCACCAGGCATGAGCGATCTGCAGGAACAGCTTGCGGATCTCAGGCGGCGGATCGCCAAGATCGACCGCAAGTTCGCCAAGCCGAAGGCAGCCCCCCAGCCCCCAGCCCCCAGTCCCGAGCCCCTAGATGAAACCTATCCATTCGAAGAAGTCGAAACGGCGCACGGCCGCCATTTTGAAACCGAGAAGCTGTACGGGCGGCATCGGCGGCACGGCAGCATCGGAATTACGGACCTGGAGCATCTGCCGCACGATCTTCTGGATGCAATTTCAAACGGGCAGATCCAGGGCGTGGCGCCCGCGAAGTGGTGTTTCCTCGATACGGAGACCACCGGCCTGGCGGGCGGATCTGGTACATACGCATTCCTGATCGGCATCGGTTGCATCACGCCGCAAGGCTTTCGAGTCCGGCAATTCTTCATGCGCGAATTTGGCGAAGAAGCCAGCCAACTGAGCGCCGTGTTTGAACATCTGAAAGAGTTCGACGTGGTGATTACGTATAACGGGCGGACGTTCGATCAGCCGCTGCTGGAAACGCGTTTTCGGATGATGCGCCAGCGGTCTCCGTTCAGCACTCTGGAACATCTGGATCTGCTGCACGGCGCACGCCGGCTCTGGAAACTGCGCTTCGACCGTTGCCGGCTGGTGGATCTCGAGAACCAGATTCTCGGCGTGGAGCGGCAGGGCGATTTGCCCGGCGAACTGATCCCGTATGTGTATTTCGAATATCTGCGCACCCACGAAATCCTTCGCCTCGTTCCGATCTTTCATCACAACGCCGTCGATATTCTTACGCTGGCTTGTCTCACTGCTATCGTGCCGCACGCTTTTCAGGCGCCGGCGCTGGCCCAGCTTTCGCACGGCGCGGAAATGGTGGGGCTGGCCCGTTGGTGGCGTCAAGCCGAGCAGCATGAAAATGCGCTGGCGCTTTTTCGTAGGGCCATCGATAAAGGATTGCCCGACGATCTTCTCTTCCGCACCATGTGGGACATGGCGGCGCTCGAAAAGAAAGTAGGCCGCGAACATGCGGCGCTGCCGATTTTCACCGAGCTTACCGCTTCGCGTAATCCTTGGCGCGCGCTCGCTTTTGCGGAGCTGGCCAAGTACTATGAACATCGCGAGCGAAACTACGCCAGGGCGCTCGAAATGACTCTCAGCGCGCTGGGAATCGAGGAATCGGAAGCGTTGCGCAACCGCGTCGCGCGCCTGGAGAAGCGGCTGTCCAAGCCGAAATCCGGGAAGCTGCTTTGAGCGGCGGCCATCGGCAATCAGTTTGTTCGCCGATGTCACTCACGACGGAGCGCGCATTCCTGGGGGCCCTTGGCGCCGCTGGGTTTCTTCAATTCTCTGGTTCGCCGGCAGTAGCGCGATTGGTATCCTTTACGGGAGGTCGCCGTCGACCGTGCAATTGGCGGCGATACCGCTCTTACTCATGGCCGGGAGGAAGTCTGCTTGAAAGCCCTGTTGATTTCGGTTCTGCTTCTGCTTCTCGCGGGGTGCGCCCATCCACCGCAGCTCACCACCACGGTCGAAATTCAGAAGAAGTCGGACGACCTGATACTAGTGATCCTGAAAGTGACAAACACCGAGGATCGCGCCACGACGCCGATCGCACTTGAGATCACCGGGCAGGCGCGAACCAGCGGCCATTGGGATAGGCCGGCCACTTTGCTGCACCCCGCGGCGTTCGTTTTGAATCGCAAGGAACAACGCGAGATCACCAAGCTCTGGCGGATTCAGGCGGATGCCGTTCGCACCACGCTGGTCATCAAGGAACAGGAAAACGGGCATCTTCTCAAGACTGAGAAAGTGGAGAAGATTTTCTGAACGCCGTGAAAACCGCTTAGGGTCACGGCTCGGAAGGAGCGTTTTCCGAGCCGCGCGCGTCAGCAAGCGGTCCGAATAGCGACTACATCACCGCGGTGAGCTGTTTCCAGCCGAGCCCTTGCGATTCGGCGACGCCCGGATACGTAATGTATCCGCCGTACGTATTCACACCTTCTCGAATAGCCGCGTTCTCTTCGCACGCGCGCTCCAAACCCTTCCCGCATAATTCCGCGAGATAGGGGAAGGTCGCGTTGGTCAATCCAAAAGTGGACGTGTGGGGCACGGCAGCCGGCATATTCGACACGCAGTAGTGCAGCACGTCGTCGACAAAATAAATGGGATCGGTGTGCGTCGTCGCATGCGACGTTTCAAAGCATCCGCCTTGATCGATGGCGACATCCACCATCACCGCGCCCTTCTTCATACCCTTCAGCATGTCGCGCCGAACCAATTTCGGGGCGGACGCGCCGGGGATCAGCACCGCGCCCACCACCAGGTCCGCATGCCGCAACGTTTCGCGGATCGTGAAACTGTTGGAAGCCAGCGTAACGATCTGGCTGTTATAGATATCGTCGAGTTGGCGCAGCCGTTCCAGATTGCGATCGATAATGGTGACGTGCGCGCCCAGTCCCACTGCCATTTTTGCGGAATTGTGGCCCACGACGCCACCGCCCAATATCACAACGTTGGCGGGCGCAACGCCCGGAACACCGCCCAGCAGCACTCCACGCCCTCCGTTCGGAGCTTCCAGATACTGCGCGCCAACCTGCACCGCCATGCGTCCGGCCACTTCGCTCATCGGCGTCAGCAGCGGCAGCGATCCATCCATTTCGCGAATGGTCTCGTACGCCACCGAGTTGACTTTGGCGTCCACCAACTTTTTGGTCAGGTCCGGCAACGGGGCGAGATGCAGGTAGGTGAAGAGAATCAAACCGGGACGGAAATAAGGATATTCGGAAACCTGCGGTTCCTTGACCTTCACCACCAAATCGGCCTTCGACCAGACGTCTGCGGCGTTCGACAGAATTTCAGCGCCGGCATCGGCATAATCCTGGTCGGGAATTGAACTGCCCTTGCCGGCGTTGGTTTCGACCAATACCTTATGTCCCGCCTCGTGCAATGCGATGACGCCGCTGGGCACCAACCCGACGCGCGTTTCGTGATCTTTCACTTCCTTGGGAACGCCGACGATCACTTGGGCACTTCCGGTTTCGCTGCATCCGCGGCCGATGGCGCGCGCGTCTGTGCGCTAAGCCGTTTTGGACCCAGCCCCAATGCGATCAGCGAAAGCGAAGTCAGCTTGCCATCCGGCGTCAAATTTTGTTCGGCCTGAAAGCGCTTGAGGGCGTCGGCGGAATCCGATCCCCATTCGCCGTTCGGCTCGCCGTGAAAATAGCCCTTGCTCACCAGCGCCTGCTGAATATCCTTGTAGCGCTCGGGAGTGGGAGCTTGCTGATAGGACCGCCGGCGACTCCTCGGAGCCTTATATTTCTGGCCCTTGTACTTGGGAGCTTTGTATTTCGATATCCGGCGCGAAGGAGAGGAAGCGGAAACCGAATGGCTCCGATGTTTCGGGGCCTTGCGTTTCACAGCGGCGCTGGCCGGCAACACCATGGCTAACAGGGCCAGGAGAAGAATGTTTTTTGTCACTAACCTTTATTCTAGCCGAAAGCACAGCGTTTACTTCGGCCTCACTCAAACTGTTTTCGAAACCCCGCAAACTGCTCCTTCAAACTCTCCATCTCGCGCCGCAGCCCTGCGGCCTCCGCCTCCAAATCGCAATCCGATCTGAACGTATCGGCTGGGAGCCCTTTGCGGTAGCCGGACAAACATTTACCTCACTACCCGCAGTTTGGCTCAGGCTATCAGGTCCAAGAGATCATCGGCCGCACACCCAGCGCATGAGCCAGCTTGACCACATTGAGTAGCCCGACGTTGCGTTTGCCGCGTTCAGCTTCGCCAACGTAGTTCCGATGGAGGCTGGACAATTCCGCCAGCCGTTCCTGGGACAGACCCAGCTCGAGCCTTAGCTGGCGGACACGCCTTCCGAACAACAGGCGCGGGTCGTTGGGGTTCGGCCGTCTGGCTTTCGGCCTTGCGCCGGTGGCTTTGCTTATCACTGCTTCCAGCGTGAGGGTTTGAATACTATGAGTGTATACAACCAACATTTATTCGACTACCAACCAGTCACAGACAGACTGAATTTATTTTCAAATTGTCACTGGCGTTCTCGCTCAACGGGTTACAAGTTGAATCGCCGATCGTGGACACTCAAATAGCGGGGCTTTGGTTGCCTGCCAAAGGTACACTCGAAACAACATGAGACCGAAAACGAGATCCGTCAGCCCATTCGGCCTCACCACGAAAAAAAGCTGAAAAACGAACCCATTTCCTACCACCCACCGCCGACCACCCACCACCTTCTTCTCACTCAAACTGTTTTCGAAACTCCGCAAACTGCTCCTTCAAACTCTCCAGTTCGCTCCGCAGCTCCGCCACCTCGGCCTCCAAAACCGCAATCCGATCTGAACGGGGCTGCGAGACTTCGGGTTCGTTTTCCGGAATTGCAGGCTCGCCCGAAAGCAGGTGAGCGTAGCGCGCCTCCTTTTCTCCGGCTCGCCGCGGCAGCTTAGTAATCAGCTCCGGCAGATGCTCGATGACGGACTCGACTTGCGCCAGGTCGTCGAAACTGTGCATGCGATCCGCCCGCGTTCGCAATTCGCCCAGCGTCTGCGGCCCGCGCAGCATCAGTTCGCAAAGGATAGCCAGCTCCCGCCGTCCCAGGTTCAGCTTTTCGGAGATGCGGTGCCCGTACTTCGGCACTCGGCTGCCCGCGCCGGTGATCGTGAGCAATAAGCCTTTGTCTCTAAGGGTTTGGAGCGCATGCTCCACCGTTTCCTGGTCGAAGTTGACCGGCGGCTCACGGTTCGATTTCTGATTGCAGGCATTGATCAGGGCATTGAGCGATAGCGGATAGTACTCCGGCGTGGTGATCTCTTTTTCAAGCAGCGAGCCCAGGACTCGAACTTCGATCGGGTGCAGCAGGTCCATCGCTCCAGTTTTGCATGGCCGATGCCGATATGAAACCATGTTGTGGCGGTTGGTGATCGATGTCGCGGAGGGAAGAATGGAACTGAGCGAGACGCCGCCCGCCGGCGCAGCCCCGGCGAGCCTCCTGGAAGTCCAAGTTAACCGCTTCATTCCAGCGGACTTCGTGTTCCGTTGCAAAGTAGTGGAACGCCATTGTGGGGCAGGTTGGTAACCTGCCGCCGATTGTCAAATCGGCCTTTGGCTTCGTTTTTTCAAGATGCGCCTTACTTAGTACCCCACCGGGTTTGGCTTCGTTTTTTAAAATTATTCGGCCTCCGGACGCGTCCTCTTAGCAAAAATGTGTGTTTAGGTCAATAGCGTCGGGTATACTGAATTGGACGGAGGTCGACGATAACATGGTGAAGAGCAGAACGGTTGCGATTCTTGTGGGCGCTTCGGCGTTCGCGCTGATTGGCGCGCTGGCCGCCGCCGACGATGCCCTCCCCGTCGAGCACGCCGAATGCACTTTCTTCGGCGCCAATCATGACAAGTTCGTCCAAGCGGGCGCGCGCGGCTTTGTCGCGGCCGGCCGGCTGGCCGGTCCAGCATCGGCCGCCCAGGAGTTCCAGGCGAGCGGCCTCACGCAAGCCGTCGCCTCTGCATTGCCGCCGGTTCCTCCGGGCACGCGCACCGGAAGCCTGATCGACCCCGCCACCAGCAACACCATCGACAAATACATCTTCCAAGCCCTGGCGGAAAATAACGTAACGCCCGCGCCCGGCACAACCGACTACGAATTCATACGCCGCATCACGCTGGACCTCACCGGCCGCATCCCCACCGCCGCGCAGGTCGCCAGCTTCGTCAATGACGCCAGCACGGACAAGCGTTCCAAGTATGTTGAGAGCCTGCTCGCCACCCCGCAATGGGTGGACAAATGGACCATGTACTTCGGCGATTTCTTCCAGAACAACTCCCGGAACACACAGATCGTCCGCTTCCCCGACGGCGTGGTCGCGTTTAACAATTACATTCGCGCTTCGTTGTCCAGCAACAAGCCCTACAACCAAATGGCGCAAGAAATGATTTCGGCGCAAGGGCAGGACAGCTATACACAGGGCGAGCTCAACTGGCTGGTGGGCGGATTCGTGGGCGGCGGACCGGTGCAGGACATCTGGGATCAGCAGACCGCCGATGTGGCCAACCAATTCCTGGGAATCTCGTACGTGAATTGCGTGCTCTGCCACGCGGGCAAAGGGCACTTGGACTCGCTGAATCTCGCCGGAGCACAGACCACGCGCACGCAGGCCTGGGGATTGGCTTCGTTTTTGTCGCGTACCGATTTGCCGCGCACGCTCGTATCCCAGAGCAATAACAACATCTACTACTGGGGACTCGCGGACAACACCAGGTACAAGACAGATTATCCGCTGAACACCACCACCGGCAACCGCCCCGCGCGCCAGCCGATCGGCAGCATGAGGAACGTTCCGCCCGCTTACTTGTGGGGCGGACAGACCCCCGCGAGCGGCGCGAATTACCGCGTGGCTCTGGGCCAGTTCGTTACCTCGGATTTCCAGTTTGCCCGCGCCAGCGTGAACTACATGTGGAAGCAGTTCTTCGGAATCGGGCTGGTGGATCCGCCGGATCAAATGGACCCGGCCCGCCTGGATCCCGACAATCCTCCCGAATTTCCATGGCCCACCGATCCGACACAGAACTGGCCGTTGCAGGCATCGAATCCGCGCTTGCTCAACGCCCTGGCGCAGGACTTCATCAACAGCAAGTTCGATCTCAAGGCGCTGATGCGTGAGATCGTCAACTCGCGGACCTATCAGCTTTCGGCGCGATACGACGGAACCTGGAACCCGGCTTGGGAAAACCTCTTCGCGCGCAAAATGGTTCGCCGCCTGTGGGCCGAAGAGATTCACGACGCCATCACGCAATCCACCGGCATGGTTCCCACCTACAACATGGGCGCCGTCTACGGCAGCACCAGTTGGGCCATGCAACTTCCGGAACCCTTCAACACCCCGGACGGCGCCGGCGTCATCAACAATTTCCTGAATGCGTTCCTGCGCGGCAACCGTGACGACCAGACGCGTTCCGAAGACGGGTCCATTTTGCAAGCTCTGGATCTCATGAACGACAACTTCGTCATGAGCCGCGTGCAAATGTCCAGGGCACCGCAAACCAGTCTGCTGGCGAAAGCGGCGGCACTCCCCAATGACCAGGCCGTGAACATGCTGTTCATGAACGTCCTGTCCCGGAATCCCAACGGCGCCGAGATGACCACCGCCATGACCAATCTGGGCAACACCTCGACCCGCACCCAGGAACTCGAAAACCTGCTCTGGGCGCTGTTCAACAAAGTAGATTTCATTTTCAATTACTG
>DATDHK010000196.1:0-12812 GCA_036521635.1 Bryobacteraceae bacterium
TGAAACCTCCGTCACCGATGACAACATCAAACGCCACGATCACGATGGTGTGCGGTCACTCGCAGGAGCAAACCACCGTTTAACGAAAAGCGAATCCGAAGACCGAAAACATCTCAAACTGCCGCTCGCGGCTTAGTTCAACCTCATTTTATGGGCGATAATCCATCGGCTGGCCTTGACACATAAAATATGACAGATGTATCATTATGACGTATCTATCATATCGCATGGAACATCACGATCTGGAGACATTAAAGGACTTGCGCGCCGCCCGGAATGCAACGCAGGCGCAACTGGCCGGGCGACTCGGTATCCACCAGACCGCGCTTTCACGGCTCGAAGGCCGCAGCGATATCTCCATGAGTATGCTCAAGAGCTTTGTGGAAGCGCTCGGCGGCAAGCTTCAACTCGCCGCCGTTTTTCCTGACGCCACCTTCAGCCTCGGCAAGCTCGCGGAAAACCCGACTTGGAGCGACCTTCGCCGTCTCGAATGGAAGCAGTGCCGACTCAGCCCGATGCCGCAGGAGCGCGCAGAGGATATGTTCCTTGTCCGCCGCGTGGACGAGTCGCTCGTCGAGCTCGAAAAGATCTCCAATCACCAGCTGGTCGAGATTCCCATCCGGCGCGTGCTGGAGGTACAGCCGGAAACATCCGTCACGCCAACCACGATCGTTCTGCGTGGAGGGCTTCGGTGGTCCGCCCATGAAAAACTCTGGAAAGTCGTGCTTGAATAATCTGGGGCCTGAGTATCGACATGTCCAATCTCTCTAACCTGGAAAAGCGGAAATTTGAAAAACTGCTCGGCATGAGCAGTGGGTACGTCCTGGATTTCTCCAATCGCACCTTCGCTGAATTCATCACCGATAGCAACGCCCTCAATATTTACGAGGCTCGCTACGACTACGGGAGCGGGTCAAAAGCAAACCGCCTTCGGAAGTTTTGGGAGGTGGAAGAGAACAGCGTGGTCGCAAAGCTCATGGCGGACATACTGGACAGCGCCTTCCCGGTCGGTGTCCGCAAAAGCGCATCGGATACCGCACTGGAGACGGAATGCCGTCAAATCCTTGCTCGCCTTTCCAAAGACGGCCGCGCCCCCGCATCACCTGGCAATACTCCGCAGCAGCACCAACAGCAGGCATCCCATCAGCTCTCCGGAACGCTCGCACAATTGAAGGAAGAATTCTGTCAGCTCACGGCCGCCAGAGACAGGAACAAAGCCGGGCTGGCGCTCGAAGGTTTGCTGAATCGACTGTTCGCACTGTTCGGACTCCAACCCAGGCAGCCTTTCCGCATCGTCGGGGAACAGATAGACGGTTCGTTCGTCCTGGATGGACATATCTACCTCTTGGAATCAAAGTGGGAAAGGGACCCACTTCCCGAGGCGGACATGCTTGTATTTCGAGGCAAGATTGAAGCCAAGTCTACCTTTACGCGTGGCGTACTGATCGCGCTCAACGATGTAAGCACCCAGGCCCGGTATGCCATAACTCAGGGAAAGGCACCCTCGTTTTTCGTGATGAACGGCCACGATCTGATGATGATTTTGAGCGAGGCAATCAGCCTGACAGAATTCCTTCGGCAGCGGGTTCGGCTCCTTGCCGAAGAAGGGCGCATGTTTGCGCCGTTTTCGGAACTCGTATGAAGGACATCTCTTCTTGCAGCTCCGACCCATTCGATGATTCGGTTCAGGATGAGTGGGAACAGTTCCGAGAGGGCGACGGAGATTTCATCGGCCTGGCGGAACTGAAGGGGCTCGACCTGGCGGCGATGCCGGATGATGTCCGCATCCCGCTGCTCGATGATTATTTTCCCGAAACGACCCTGTGGCGCGATGGCGAGTCAATCATCTGCGAGATACAGGAGCACCTGTACACCAAATACTGGGAGCACAAATTCTCCGCCTACGCCTTTGCCGACGCCATGCTGCGCGCGGTTCGCCGCCTCGCGCACGAGGGCCATCCCCTGTCGCAGCCGTCCCGCGACAACGACGACGATGTCCACATTTTCGTCCGCTGGAAGCTGAGGGTTCCCAGCACCAGCCCCGTTGAGTCCGTGATCGATTCGATCAAGGCCGCTTTCGACCTCGTCTGGCAACGGGCGGATTCCATGCTGGAAAATTCCGATTCCGTCCTGATCCTCGGCAAGGACACCGGCCCCGGCCTGGAGCGACTGAAAAGAATCGAAGCCCGGCTACAGGAGCTTGGCTTTTACACCTACATCATCAAGGAACAGCCCGATAAAGCCGGGGAGAGCGTCATCCAGAAGGTGATGCGCTATGCCCTTTCGTCGAAATTCGTGCTCATCGAGAACACTGAAGCCTCCGGGCATCTCTATGAGGTTCCCCACGTGACCAAAGCGGCGGAATGCGTTACGGTCGTACTGCAGGAACAGGACAAGGGCGCAACATGGATGTTCGAGGACGCATATGCGAAGCACCGGCACTGGCACAAACTCACCTATGACGGGGACGGCCTGGAGTCAGCCGTGGACCAGGCCGTCGCATGGGCTGAGAAGTTCCTGGGCGAATTCCGCGACTATCAGGCGGCGACGCTGCCGTGGCTTAGGAAACCTGAAGGAAACGCGTGATGGCAGAAACGGCTATATTCCTCGGCGCGGGAGCCTCAAAGGCGGAGGGCGCGCCGCTCCAGGGCGAGCTCTTCTGGGAATATTTCTCGTCCCCTACTTTCCGACGCAGTCGCGCGGCGATGGACCGCGAACTGGCCGCCTTCTTTGGCGAGATGTTCAGCATCGACGTCAAGCGAAGGGACCTGCGGAAGGACGCCTTCCCCACTTTTGAGGAGGTGCTCGGCCTGACCGATCTCGCGATCATGCGCAAAGAAGCCTTCCGGCACTTCGACATTGAGAACAGGGTGAAGCATAGCGGTCGTTTGCGATTCATCGCGCAGTACCTTGTGTTTCTGGTTGCAAAGGTGCTGGATGCAAAGCTGGGAAACCGCGCCACGGTCCACAGGCGGCTGGCAAGGAAGCTTCGCGACGCAGACCGGCTTCGCGACACCTTGTTTGTCTCGACGAACTACGACATCCTCATCGACAATGCGCTGACGGAAGAATACAACCACGTCGATCTCGACTACGGCGTGGAGTTTCGCAACTTCGACTGGGACGACGACTGGAGGCGGCCGCACCCCGGCCGAAATGTCCTGCTTTTCAAACCTCACGGCTCTCTCAACTGGCTGTTCTGCCCCACCTGCAACGAGCTGGAAATCACCCCGAAGGAAAAGGGAGTCGTCACCCGGCTCATATCGGAATATGCGGACAAGAAGTGCGGAGAATGCGGGACCGTCTTCTCTCCCCTGATCGTCCCGCCGACGTTTTATAAAGACTTGAACAACGTCTTTCTCAGCTCGATCTGGAACCGCACCGACGTCGCCCTGCGCAAGGTGAAGCATATTGTATTCTGCGGTTACTCGTTCCCTGACGCGGATATACACATCAAATACCTGCTGAAGCGCGCGCAGACGAATCGGGACGGGTCTCTGAAGGTAACGGTGGTGAATAATCATCCCGACAAGGACCCGGATCTCGCGAAGCTGGAAAAGCAACGGTATGAGCGGTTCCTGGGAACCGCCGTTGACTATACGGGGCTGTCCTTTACAGAGTTCGCGGCAGATCCCACAGCTATAATTCGATGACACAAGCCATTTTTCTATGCGCGAGTACTCGTCTCCCTTCCATCCGCTGTCGCTTCCAAAAGTGGCGGGGGACGCATCCGCAGATCTACGTCTTCGGCCCACAGCGCGGCTCGGTTTCGGCACTCCCGAGAACGGTACATGCTCCCAATCGCCGGCGGCCAACCGGTGATTGAAGATGCACATTATGTGCCGATTCGGTGTTCCTTCGCTTACATAATTTGGGATCGATAAAACTTTTCTCTCGTCTCCCGCGTGCAGCGCAACTCGGTTGGATCGAAAGCACATAGGCAGGAAATATTTCGAAATTCCAGTCATAGCCGGATACGGCGCCTCTGGTATTGACAAATTCCAGGAAAGTACTACATACTTGCATTCACGCTCTCATCGGAATGCGATGACGGCAAGAAAAACCAAAGGATTTTCTTAATCATTTTGTAACGAACGCTCGCTGGTTTCACACTACCTTGGAAGTCGAGGAGCGCTATCATGCCACGCACCCCCGCTCGATTCAACGGACCGATTGAGTTCATGGACAGGGATACCGGTAAACAGGTTTCAATCCCCTTATCCGCCGTTTACTTTGATGGAAGTGCAGTAAAAGCCGAAGGCGACATCTACAATCAATACAAAGCCGCCGCAGACGACTGGCTGAAGTATCTGGCTTCGACGGGGCTACTGGTTGCGGATGCGACTCCGCCCGCCCAGCCGGCCATGGTCATCAGCGCGGCCAGTCCCGGCAGGAACGGCAATCACATCCAGATCACGTTCAGCAATTTCACGCCCGATGCCAACCCGGCTAACACCACCTTCAACGTGCTGGTGGCTGAAACCGACACTTACACGGGTTTGACGCTCGCGACGATCCAGCAGGTTCTGGGTTCCGTAGCCGGCGGAGGAACCGACCCGGGCTTGGTGTTTGTGCCTGGCGCGACACCGGCGGTTATGCCCGGGGTGGTGACGGACCTTCCACTTATGGGCGACCCCGCAACCGTAAAACTACCCGACGGGCACGGAGGCGACTCATTCTCCGTCACCGCAAAAGGGACCGGCCCCGATGGGGCATTGACGAAAGTGACCATCAAGGACCCCAATACAGGCGCTGGGACGTTCACGCTGATCGCGAATTGGTCCAAGCCGAAGTCGGCCATCAAGGTCGCGGACATCCAGACCAACTTCGCGTACGAGATCGCGGTGGCTGCGCCGGCAACCGGAACTCTGCTGCCGCCGGCGCCCGGTACGGTGACGCTGTCGGGCGGCGCCGACGCGGAGTCGCATGCCGCAACGAAAGCCACGACGAGTCTGGTGACCGGCTGATCCGGTCCGGTCTCCAACGACATTCTTGCCCACGAATTTGGAGAACACATAATGCCGATCACCCCAACTTATCCAGGCCTCTACATCGAAGAGCTGCCGAGCAACGCCCACACAATTACGGCCGCGGCGACGTCCATCACCGTGTTCGTCGGCTACACACATCCGTTCAAAACGAGGAGCTTCGGGACCGCCGTCCTGCTCTTCAGTTTCACGGACTATGAGCGCGAATTCGGCGGCTTGTATGCCAGCGCGATTGTGGAGCATGACGTGGCGTATGCCGTCAACCAGTTCTTTCTCAACGGCGGATCCGTCGCCTACGTGATCGGATTGAATCCGCAAACCCTGGACAAGAACGGCGCTGTCGTGCTCCCCGGTCCCATTCCACAGGCTACCGCCACGGTGGGCAACATCGTCTTCACCGCGCGGGAGCCGGCGGACGTGATTCCGATGAAGGTAACGGTCAATAACTTGAAAGCTACTGTGCCTTTGGGCAACCTGGACATCGCCGACATCACCATTGCCTACGGAACGCAAGCCGAGACCTACAGGGCGGTCACGATCGCGGGGGACACTAAGGCGCCGAACTACATCGACAACCGCTTCAAGGACCCCGGCTCCGGACTGCTCCTCTCGGGACTGGTCACCGTGGCGTCCACGGGCGGCGGCTACGGCACCACCATCACGCCCGCGGATCACCAGCCGTTTGTGATCACGCTTCCGGCCGGTTTCGCAACCACTTTCAGCGAAAAGGACTTCATCGACGTCTTCCAGCAGGACCGGGCCATCGACAAGATTCCAATCTTCAATCTGCTGGCGATTCCAGGCGTGGCCGACAACGCGGTGTGGAGCGCGGCGCTGTCGTTCTGCGAGGGTAAGCGCGCCTTCGTCATTCTCGATCCGCCGGAGCAGGCGGCCGCCGATTCCAGCACTCCCAAGCTACCGGCGATCGGCGATATCATCGCCGATCAAAAGCTGCCAACCAGCGTCAACGGAGCTCTCTATTTTCCCTACTTGCTATCGCTGGATCCGTTGACGGGAAATCCGATCGAGCTGCCACCCAGTGGATTCGTTGCGGGAATCTTCGCCCGCACCGACTTGAACCGGGGAGTCTGGAAGGCGCCGGCGGGCCTCGAAACCATTATCAATAACACCATCGGCGTGGTAGCCAGGGGACGGATGACGGATCAAAGGCAGGGGACGCTTAACCCGGTTGGAGTAAATTGCATTCGAACGTTCCCCAATGCCGGGACGGTGGTCTTCGGAGCCCGCACGCAGGTCACCGCTAATCCGTCGTTCCAGCAATGGCGATACGTTCCCGTCCGGCGAATGGCGCTTTTCATCGAACAGACACTGCTTATGAATTTGGGATGGGCGGTATTCGAACCAAACGACAACCCTCTGTGGGTGGCATTGCGGACCACGGTTGAAAACTTCATGCTCTCGTTGTTCAACCAGGGCGCGTTCCAGGGATCGACGCCGAGTAAAGCGTTCCGTGTGACCTGTGATGGGACTACGACAACGCAGCAGGATATCGATAACGGGGTAGTGAATATTATCGTTGCGTTTGCACCCCTGAAGCCGGCTGAATTCGTGATTATCAAGATCGCGCAGCTCGCCGGGCAGACGCAGGCTTAGAGGAGATCTCCATGGGTAAATCATTTTCCGTAAACACCAGCCGGTTCGATCCGTACAAAACGTTCCGCTTTCTCGTTTACCTGGACACCTCCACCCAACCGGTGGCAGGCGTCAGTAAAGTGGGCGGATTGAAGCGCTCCTCCGACCCGATCGATTACAAGGAAGGCGGCAATGGGATCATCCGCAAGGGTCTGGGCCGTACCAAGTACGATGCAATCACGATGGAACGCGGGGTGACGCATGACACCGACTTTGAGCTATGGGCGAACGCGGCCCAGGTGCTGGACAAAGGCGCGCCCTCGCAATCGCTAAAGAACCTGCGCAAGGAGGTCCGCATTGAGTTGTTGAACGAGGCGGGGCAGCCGGTGCACCGCTACATTGTCCATCGAGCGTGGGTTTCCGAATACCAGGCGCTGAACGACCTGGACGCAGGTGGAAACGCCGTGGCTATCGAACATATCAAGCTCGAACACGAGGGTTGGGAACACGACCTGTCGCTCTCAGAACCCACCGAAATCTAAAAAGCCATGTTCCAGCTTCCCGTCAGCGGCATTGATTTCCACCTGCGGACGCCCGCGGGCCAAGAGGATCTCCTGCTGCTGGAGACGCAGGCCGCGGAAGCGGAGCTTGCGGCCATGCTACTGGCCCGCGTGGCCGGCCGCGAGGGCGGGATCGAATGGACGGCCTTGCCTGTCGCGGACGTGGAGGCAGCCCTGCTGATGCTGCGACAGATCACGGCGGGCGATGTTCTTCGGGCCGATGTGCGCTGCACTGCCGCAGGTTGTGGCGCGCGAGTTGACCTTTCTTTTCGAGTCAGCGAATACCTGGCGCATTCGATTCCACGGATGCCGGACAATGTGGCGGCGGCCGAAGGGGAGGGCTGGTATGCGCTGCGCGGCACGGAGGTGCGATTTCGTATTCCCACGCTCGCGGACCAGATCGCCATCACCGGACTGCCGCGGGCGGAAGCAGAATTGGCGCGGCGGACCATCCGGCCCGCGGACGCGGCCGCGGCCAACGTAAGAAAAGCTCAGCAAGCGATGGACATAATTGCGCCCTGCTTGTCGCAACCTCTGCAGGGAATATGCGTGGAATGCAAACAGGCGTTAAGCATCCACTTCGACGTGTACAGCTTCGTGCTGCGGGAGCTGCGCAGGCGAGCCGCGCAGATCTACCAGGACGTGCACCTCATAGCGCAGCGATACCACTGGCCGGAATCGCGCATCCTGGCCATGCCCAGCATACGCCGGCAGCAGTATGCGGGGATGATCCTCGAGGAAAGAGGCGCCTGATCCGATATGGCCCGGGCTTCCTATTTCCGGCGAATCGCACGCGCCTCGGCGGGACGCGAGACGCTGTCGCCGCCCCGTGGAATTTTCTCGCGCGGCGAGCCGATGCAGGCGTTCCAATCCGCGGCGAACGCGGCACCCCCGGCTACTGTCTCGCACTCGCCGGCTTCGGATCCGAGCCTGCCGCCGCAGGGCTCCACGTCTTTAGTCGAGAGCCGGATGGCGCCGGAACAGATGCGAACTCCCCCGCTCAGCCCGCCCGCCTTGAAAATCGATTCGGGGAAGAAGGAGGGTCCCGCGGATGCTCCTCGCCGCCGCGTTGTCCGGCCAGGGCCCGCCACCGGGACGCCTCGGAGAGTGGTCCCACGAAAGGAAGTCTTTGCGGCGGAACCTTCCGTGCCAACCGCACACAATTTCCGGCCGCCCGCTTTTACATTGGACCCGGATGTGCGTACTCCTCCGGCAGCGCCGCGACTCGATTCGATTTCGACCAGTGAACCGCGCGTCAGTGGCGCCCCGACCCCTGGAGAAGCGCCGGCTCCTGAAGAACTTACTCCACAACCGCAATCGCGTCCACCGCGTGAGCAATTGGAATCCGCAGGTGAGGCACGGCGAGCCACTCTGTTGCTGCCGGTCGAACACCTTGCCAGGACTATTCCCGCGGCGAGCGAGCCGCGGCGGCTGGAACCCGCGGTTCAGATCGGCGCCATAGAAATTCATATCGAGCGGCCCGTTCCCGCGCCCCCGCCGGTCGTCGTCAGGCGCGCCGCACCCGGACCGAAACCGCCCCTATCGCGCGCTTTCGGCGTCTGGGGCTTGCGGCAGGGTTAGGAGTCCCATGGCACTGGCTCTATTGGGTGTGGTCGATCTGTCGGTGATCACCCACAATCTGATCAAGCTGCTGAACGACTCGGTCGACAGCTCCCCGCTGTGGAAAGCGAACGGCGGCCATCTCGATCCCTTCACTATCAAAGTGTCCGGCTCCATGCCCGAATCCGTCCGAGGGGATGGGGACGCCCAGCTTAGCGTCTACCTTTTTCACTTGGCGCAGAATCCCTTCCAGCGGAACTCGCCGGTGCTCGGCCGGGCGCTTCCGATACCGGATCAGCCGATGAGCCTCGAACTGTACTACTTGGTGACCGCATTCGCGAAGAAGGATCACGAGAAGGAACAACAGGCCATGAGCATCGCGCTGCGCTGCTTTCACGAGAATCCGTTTGTGCGAATCAAGGAAGTCATCGGCGGAACCAATGTCAACGAAGAGTTCTCCTTGTCGATGGAAATCGAAACGATAGACAAACTCTCGTTGATGTGGCAGGCGATTTCGGCTCACTATCGGCTTTCGGTTTTGTACAAGGTCAGCGTGGTGTTCATCACTCCCGACATTAAGCAGCCGGGACCCGCGCCGCCGGTAAAGGAAGTACTGGCCGCTGCCGATGCGGCCGCGCCGCTCATCGCCCCGGACGGTCAGGTATTCGGCACCTCGGCCACGGTCACTTATCTCACGCCGGATAGCACTGTTGCGCATCCCAAATCGAAGACCATCGATCGTACTCCCGCGGTGGTTGCGGCCGGCGAGCGATTCGCGCTCTATGGGGAAAATCTGGACCAGCCGACGGCCGCGCGGATCTTTCTGCTCATGCCCGATGGGAAGACCGAGTTCGATGTCACGGGATGGATTTCAACGGACGTCAAGGTGAAGCCGACCAAAAGCCGGATCACGCTGGATGTGCCCGCGCCAGGGGCTTTGCCCGGAGGCTCACCGCCGCCAGGCATCTATCAACTGCGCGCCGGGAGCACGGGATTCCGCACCATGGCGGCGACGTTCAGCATCGCGGCGCACGTATCCGTCACCGTGAACCCACCGATTCTGATCGCCGATGGTGGTGGCGTATACGCTATCAACGGCGTGGGATTCGTGCCTGGCAGCACGCAGGTGCTGGCGGCCGGAAGGCTGGCCGACAGCGTTACGGTGGCGGCGGGTATCCTGACGTTCAAGGCTCCCACGGCCTCGGTTGCCGGCCTGTACGCGGTGCGAATTGTGGTCAACGGAGTAGAGTCGTCGCCCGCATTGTGGATCAAGGTATGACGCAGCCTGAACAGATCGATGCGATTTTGGCGGACAGCGTCGAGCACCTGCGGTCCGGCGCGGCGCAGCAGCCTCCGTTCGTCGAGCAGATTCGGTTGCGGGCGCAACGCCGCGTCCTGTGGATGCGAGTGTTGTGGGCCGGCGCGTCAGAACAAGGTCTCGCGATTTCACATTCGGAAGTGGACAGGATTCTAGGGAATCCGGCGCGCCTTCGAGAGTCCGAAGCGGAATTCTATTCGCGCGACGAAACCGGGGGTGAGTTGGGGCGCGCGATCGACGCGGCGGATCGAGCGGCAGCCGCTGACCCCAGATGGACGCGGCTGCTCGGCGAGTTCGGCGTGTCCGAGCCGGAAGCGGATCTGCTCGCGCTGGCGGCGGCAGTTGAAATCGACCCGTGGCTGAGGCGGGTCTATGGCTATTTGAACGACGACGCCACGGCATCTCACGCTACTCCATCGTTGGCAAGATCTTTGTTCCAGTGGCCCATGAGCGTCCGCGTTGGGGCGGATTCCGCCCTGGTCCGGTGGCTCCTGGCACGGCCTCTCGACAGCGCTCCGAACGGCTGGACGGAGACTTCGCCGTGGATCTGCGATCCGCACATCGCGGCGTGGCTCACAGCGCCCGCGGATGTCTGCCCGCTCGATCCGTTGTTGAACGGCCCGCTGGAATTCATCCCGGCCGGGCGCGGTGTCCAGTTCTGCCTCTATCCGGACCAACTCGAAGCGTTGCGGGAATTTGCTCACAGCATGGTCCTGACCGGCAATACGGCATTCGAGATCGAGCTGACGGCGCCGGAAGGGGCCGGGAAAAAGACGCTGGCGGCGGAGTTGGCGCAGGACCTCGACCTGAATCTCCTGGTGGCCCCGGGAACTCTGCTGGCGCATACCGATCTTCCAGCGGCTGTGGAAAACGGTGTGAGGGCCGCGCGTCTCGCTCGTCTTGCTTCAGCGGCATTGTATTGGCGTCCCGCCGAAAACGTGGACGCCCGGGTGTGGCCCGCCATCGCCGGACACTGTCCGCTTACGATTATCGGCAGCCTGTCTCCGCTGGCATGGCGCCCTGCGAATACGCTGCGGCGAACGTTGACACTTCCCGTGTTGTCGAGACCGGATCGGATTGCCTTGTGGAGGCGACTGGCGGAGGCTCCCGGCGCCGATCGAATTCCAGCGGCCGTTTCCGATTGGAGCCTTTTGCCTGGAGAAATCGCGGCGGCGGCTCGAGCGGCGGGAGCCGGACCGGAAGCGCTGGCGGCAATTTTCCGGCAGATGGTCCACCGTTCTCCGGGCGAGCTATTCACGCCGCTCATCTGCCCCTACACCTGGGACGACATCATCCTGGCCGAGAACGTCCGCGAGCACCTGCAAGAGTTCGAAACACAGGCGCGGCTCCGCACCGAGGTCTACGAAGAATGGGGATTCGAAAGACTGGTCCCGCTGGGCCGCGGTATCACGGCGTTGTTCTCGGGCCCCAGCGGCACGGGCAAGACCATGGCGGCGCAAGTGCTCGCCCGGTCGCTCAATATGCAGCTTTATTGCGTCGACCTGGCAGGCGTAATAAACAAGTACATCGGCGAAACGGAAAAGCGGCTCAAGCAGGTCTTCGAAGCGTGCGCGCGAGCCAACGTCGTGCTGTTTTTCGACGAGGCGGACGCTCTGTTCGGACAGCGCAGCGAGGTCAAGGATTCCCATGACCGCTACGCCAACATCCAGATCGACTACCTGCTGCAGCGCCTCGAAAAATTCGACGGCATCGCGATTCTGGCGACCAACCGCAAGAGCGACCTGGACCCCGCATTCTTGCGGCGCATCCGGTTCAGTATCGATTTTCTTCAGCCCGGTCCCAAGGAGCGGATGGCGTTGTGGCGTCTGGCTCTGCCCGCGCGGGGGCCGAATGGAGAAGAACTGCTCGACCGCGTCGACTGGGACTTTTTGGTGGCGAAGTTAGCGATGAGCGGCGCGGACATCAAGATGGCGGCGCTGGGCGCGGCTTTTCGCGCGCGCAGCGACGGGTCGCGAATCCAAATGCGTCACATTCTGGCTGCGGCGCGGCGCGAACTGACGAAACAGGGCCTGCCGGTCCGGCCCGGCGACTTGGAGGAACGGTGACACCCAGGCAGAGCCCCCGGATTCAGATCGATCGTCTCACGCTGAAGCTCTCAGGATCGTCCGGATACGCCGGAGATCGGCTGGCCCGCCTGGTCGCGGAACGGCTGGCGGTGTCGGACGTGCCGAATGTTCGCGGGCGTATCGGCGCTCTTCGGCTCAAGGTGGCGGACGCGGGTGGAGATGAGGCGCAGATGGCCGGACGGATCGCCGATGGATTGCTCGAAATGCTGAAGCGGAGCGTGTGAGGAATCATGCCAGGAAAATACATGCGCGGCGCGTTGGTGGAGTTTCAAGCTCCCACTTTTCTGGTGCCGGTGCCGAACGTGATCGTCTTCCAATATAATCCCGAAACGATTACTCATACCTGGACGCAACCGGTGGCGGACACGTCGGCCCCTGCCGGCGGGAGTCCAAACCCGTTGGCGGTGAAAGGAGTGCCGGGAGAGTCGTTTAGTTTGACGATCGCGATGGACTCGTCCGACACCATTGCCGACGGAAGCGTGGTGACGGCGGGCATCGCGCAGGCCACCGGCGTCTACAGCCGATTGGCCGCGCTCGAGATGCTGCAGTATCCCTCGGGAGCGTTCTCCGGCTCCAGCCTGGTGGGAAGTGTATCGGCCTCCGTCAGTGTTGGCGGCGTCTCGGTTTTCGGATCCTCGGGAGGGCAGGCGGACGTGCAGGTTCCGAAAAGCACCGTTCCGGTGGTCCTGTTCGTGTGGGGGCCGGG
>DATDHK010000197.1:0-8119 GCA_036521635.1 Bryobacteraceae bacterium
GTTGGGAAATCTATTGAAAATCAATTGCTGTTAGCCGCGGCTTTAGAGGGTTTGCAGTTACAAAAGCAGCGCATCGAGGAGCAAATTCGAGACGTACGGTTACTGCTGGGAAAGAGCACCGGCACCAGAGGCCGGCCCCCCGGCTCGGCGAATAAAAAGACTGGCCCCGGCAGGCTCAGCCCGGCTGCGCGAAAACGCATTGCCGCCGCTCAAAAACGCCGTTGGGCCGAATACCGCAAGTCGTCGGCGGGTGCGTAAGTCCAGTCGAACCGCTCCATAATTTCCGCGACTCCTCCATCCGCCACTAACTTACCTTTCTCAAAGAAAACCGCGCGAGTCGCCACCGCTAGCGCGAAATGCGTGTTGTGCGTAATAATCAGCTTCGCTTGCGGAAGTTCTTTGAGTAAGTGGAGTAAGTTGCGGAGTCCGGGCGGATCCAGGAACGTGTTCGGCTCATCGAGCACCAGAATGTCCGGGTCCATCGACAGCACGCCCGCCAGGGCCGCCCGTCGTTTTTCCCCCGCGCTCAGGTGATACGGAGCTTTGTCGAGAGCGTGACTCATGCCGACTTTCTCGAGCGCCGACTTAGCCTTGGCAATCGCTTCTGTTTGGGTCAACCCCATATTCAGCGGACCAAAGGCGACGTCCTCCAGCACGGTCGGCATGAATAACTGCTCGTCGGAGTCCTGAAACACCATACCGATTTTGGATCGCACCAGCGGCAATGTTTCTTTAGTTAGTGGCGTACCGCAAACCTGAATATTTCCTTCACCCCGCAGCGTGCCGTTCAGGTGCAAAACGAAAGTCGTCTTGCCGGATCCGTTGGCCCCCAGCACCGCTACGGTTTCTCCCGGGAGTAGAGTGAAGCTCACGCCGTCCAAGGCCCGGGCGCCATCTTCATATTGAAAGCTGAGATCGCGGACTTCGATGAGCGGCGTCATTGAACGCGCACCAATACCAGAAACACGGCCATCGCAAGCAGGAACAATCCGTCCGCGAATTTCAAGCGAAGCGGCTTCAATAGCGGGAATTTTCCGGAGAACCCACGAGCCAGCATGGCGCGGTTGATTCCTTCGGCTCGATAGTAAGAGTGCGCAAATAGCACCGCCAGCGCGCCCGCGGCCGCGCGGAATCGCGACCGCCGATGTGCGCCCGGGATTCCTTGGCGCGATGCCGCGGCTAACCGCATGTGCTGTGCCTGTTCCGAGATCACGAAAAGATACCGGTAAAGGAATTGCGCCACCAACACCAATAGCCGCGGGGCACCCAACGATTCGAGTCCACCTAGCAAACGGGGCAAGGGCGTGGTGCTTACGACCAGCAGGACGGCGACTGAGGAAAGATAGCTCTTCTCAATCAAGCCGATCGCGCGTAGCGAGTCGCCCGCCAGCCAACTGATAAGTCCGAAAGTAAGTGAGAACGGAAGGACCGCCATGGCCCGAATCAACAAAGTGCCGGGCGGTAAACCGGCGATCAGGATTCCCGCCAAGAGCAAAGCTGCGTCTATCGTGAGCGGCACAACAGCATTGGCGGACGTGGTGGCGAGGACGATTAGAAACACGGCCAGCGAAAGAATCTTTGCGCGAGGATCGAGCGCATGCAGAGGGCTTGCGCCGCGGCTCCACCGATCCACCAGCACATGATGCATCAGGCGCTCCTCTGCCGTGCGATCATCTTGCCCACAGCGGCGCAGATGCCATAGATCACCAGTAGTCCAGCCAGTCCGGCCGTAGCTCTTCGCAACCACGGAGAATCGAAATATCCAACCGCGTAGTCGGCGAAGGGTCCGTGAAAACTGGATTTTGTTGTGAGACCCAATTGAAGGGCCAGCTTTTGAATTCCATCCGGCGCGGACGACGCCAGCACAAATCCCGCGACACCCAATACGACCGCCGCGCCACTCAACATCGCAAGAGTCCGGCCATTCGACGCTTCGGCTTTCCGTACAAATCCTGGATTGAGTTTTTCAATGGCTCCGACAACCGAGACGGTGATTGCCCCTTCAATCAGGGCGCTGATCGCAAACAGTCCCATGGACAGCAGCAACACCGGCTGGGGCATTGCAATTCCCGAAATCAGCAATTCGCTCAGCGCGAGAGAAGCACTGACCAACACCGATAGAAAAGCTCCCACGAAAATGGCTTGCTTGCGCCACCGGCCCGCGCCCCAAATCTGGAAAGGCAGATAGCCCGCCAGCACGCCCGCGATCGCCATGTTGAAAACATTCGCGCCCAGCGCCAGCACTCCGCCATCCTGAAAAACGAAAGCCTGAATCGCGATGATGGCCGTCATCACCAGCGCTGCCGGCGCCGCACCCAGCGTGCAGGCCAGCAGCGCGCCGCCAACCAGGTGCCCGCTGGTGCCGAGTCCAACCGGAAAATTGATCATCTGGGCCGCGAAGACAAAGGCGCCCATCACGCCCATCAGCGGAATCCGCGTATCTTCCACGTCGCGTCCCGCCCGCCTTACCATCAGCCCCGCAGCGGGAATGCTGATGGCGTCCAGCGCAACCCAGACCGGTGTTGATAGAAAATTATCCGGGATATGCATGGCGGCCGATGCCTCAAAGTAGCACGATTATTAGAAGCGTGCCACCGCCAACCTGCGCCGCCCGCCACCTGCTACGCTGTCAGACAAATGAGCGTCCTCAGCCGCATCGGCGTTGCCATCGATTCGAATCTCCTGAAGAAATTCGACAGCCTGATCGCTTCCCGCGGCTACACCAACCGCTCCGAGGCCTTCCGCGATCTGATACGCGACGAACTGGTGGAAAAAGCCTGGGAGCGTCCCGATAGCAACGTGGTCGGCACGGTCACGCTGGTCTACGATCATCACGTCCGGCAACTGAACGAAAAGCTGACGGGCATGCAGCACTCGCATTTTCACAACGTTCTTTCCACGCTGCACGTCCACCTGGATCACGACAATTGCCTGGAGGTGCTGGTGGTGAAGGGCAAGGCCAGCGTGGTGAAAAAAATCGCGGACGCGTTGATCAGCACCAAGGGCGTGAAGCACGGCCGGCTCACCATTACTTCCACGGGCGCCGAGTTGTGATTGTTGGAATCGGCATCGACCTGGCGGAAGTGGACCGCATCCGCGCGGCCATCGAGCGGTACGGCCGGCGATTCATCGAGCGCATCTACACCGAAAAAGAAATCGCCTACGTGGAGCGAAAGGCCAACAAGTATGAACGCTACGCGGGGCGCTTCGCCGCTAAGGAAGCCGGCATGAAGGCAGTGGGCACGGGCTGGAAGCGCGGAGTTCGCTGGCGCGATTTCGAGGTCACGAACCTGCCGTCGGGGCGGCCGACGCTGCAGCTCTATGGTGAGGCGGCGAAGTTTGCGGAACAACTGGGAGTCCGCAACATCGCGCTGTCCATTACGCACACCAAGGCGGAGGGGATGGCGATTGTGATTCTGGAATCTTGATTCGCATCCGGCGGCCTGCGTTGGCTTCGTCTTGCGCCCCGGACACATAAGCACTTGGGCCAGGGTGGAAGGGTTTGGTTGCACGTAACACCCAGTTTGGGTGCTGAACCCGCAAGTCTGCGCCAAATTGCGCAGCGTTGTCGTGGCCGGCTGTCCGTTTTTGGGATTAGCTCTGTTTGGTAATTTCACAATCTGCCTGGTAACATCCGCGGCCCAACGCCGCTTCCTGAAGATTAGAATACGCTTAGGAAAAGGTGAGGAACGGGGCAAAGCCGGGAAGTCGTTGTGGATGAACGAACAAAAATCCTGATGACGACGTGACTGGGGTTGAGGGAAGGTCGGCTGGGAGTGAGAATGGTGCGGCGGCCGGCTCGACGACGCGGCCAGGTTCACATGTATCCACGTCTCCCAGCGGGAGTTGCGTGTGCAGCTTGAGGGCCGGTTAAGCGGGAACGCCGGCGATGCGGCGGCTGGAGCAGGCTCTTGCCAAGCTGGCCGCGACCGCGCGCCACAATACGTCACCGTATTTCCGAATAGGGCACTAAGGGACGCCGGCGCCGGCGAAGGCGTTCGCGACTAATCCGGTTATGTTTTGACCGGGGTCTGAATTGATGATTAGCACCACCGGGAGTTTTCCTTTGAAGATGCCGATAAAGGTGTTCAGCTCGAATCCGCCGCTGGGGGCGCCCACTAGCAGGCCGTTCTTGCCGACATAGCCGGTCTGCGTCTGCACCGAGCAATCCCAACCCAGGCAATTGTTGTTCATCAGCGTCTTCTGCGCATCCGTCAATAAGGTAGTGCCGCCGAGCAAGGAATTAAGGACCAGATACAAATTTCCGGTGGTGACTACCCAACCGCCACCGCCGCAAGCCAACGTCCAATCGCCGCCTTCGTTGCCCGGTGTGTTGCCGGGCGGGAACGGATAGTACAGCGCGGGATGACTGTTGGGGGCGGGCTTGCAATCGGCGGGCGTCACGCCCACGGGTTGAAATACATTTTGACGCATGTAGTTGATATAGAAATTGGCGGTGGCCGCGGCGCGGCCGGGCTCTCCCGGATCGTTAAAGCTCTCCATGAAAGGCAGAATCTCGCGGAAGATCGCGAAGTTGAGATTGTTGTACAGCGGCGTTTTATTGGCAAGCTGCACGCCGTCGGAAATCTGCTTTTTGACGATGGCGTAAGTGGTGTTGGCGCCGCCGCCGTTGTCGCGGAAGCCGGCGCTGTGAGTCAACAGGTCGCGAAATGAGATGGTCCCGACGTTGGGCCCTTGGGTCCAGTCGGCGGGCAGATAGGGAGAGATTTTGTCGTCGATGGTCTTGTTGTGTTTCGCGAGAGACTGCAGGACGGCGATGGCGGTGAGGGTCTTGGTGACGCTGGCGATGTTGATGGGAACGTCGGACGCCATTTTGCGGCTGGGCGCGTCGGTGCTGGTCCGGGCTTGGCCATATTCGACGACCTTGAGTCCGACGACCGAAACATAACCGACCACTTTGTTTTGAAGCTGACTATCGATGTTGGCGGAGAACTGGTTGACGGAAACGCAGCCGCTGGCGTCGCAATAGCGGTCGAGGGCGTTGTTGGGATTGCAGGCGGTGACTAACAGGATGAGGCACACGAGGAGCAGTAGCTTGATTGACATGGAATTTTCTGCCTTCTTATGGTTCGTGATGCTTCAGGCTTTGGCGTTTCAGGCGACCATGCCGGTTTGACAATCGGCGGCAGGTTGCCAACCTGCCCTACAAAAGACGGATGGGGAGGTGACGGATTCGTTTGCCGGTGGCGGCGAAGATTGCGTTTGCTACCGCTGGGGCGATTGTGGGGGTGCTGGCCTCGCCGATTCCTCCGGGTGCGTTTTGGCTGGGAACGATGTGCACTTCGACTACCGGCATTTCATCGATGCGCAGGACGTCGTACTGATGGAAGTTTTGCTGTTGTACGCGCCCGCGGTCGATGGTGATGCTGCCTTTGAGGGCCGCCGTGAGTCCGTACACGATGCCGCTTTGGATTTGCTGCTCGACGCCTTTGGGGTGAACTACCTGTCCGCAATCCACGGCGCACACCACGCGATGGACGCGCAGCTTGCCCTGATCCACCGATACCTCGGCGACCTGGGCGTTGAAGCTGCCGATGTTGTTCACCACCGCGATCCCCCGGAATCTTCCGGCCGGCAATGGTTTGTCCCAACCGGATTTTTCCGACGCCAATTCAAGCACGCCGAGAAGGCGCGGAGATTTGGCCAGCAAGCGGCGGCGCAATTCAAGCGGATCTTTTCCGCCGGCGGCGGCCAGCTCGTCCACGAAACTTTCGGTGAAGAACGTGTTCTGCGAATATCCGACCGAGCGCCAGTAGCTGACCGGAATGCCCGCGTCGGCCGCATGATATTCCACCTGGATGTTGGGAATGCCGTAGAGAATGTCGGCGATGCCTTCGACGCCGGTGCGGTCGACGCCGTTGCGGAGTCCACCGAAAGCCGGGCACACGACGCGAGCCGACCACGCCACCGGCCATCCGCGGGAATCCAATGCGCCAGCGAATCTAGTGTATGAAGCCGGACGATACATATCGTGCTGCAAGTCATCCTCGCGCGTCCATGTGAGTTTGATGGGCTCGCCGACGGCTGCCGCGATCTGGACGGCCTCCTGGACATAATCCGATCCACCACGACGGCCGAATCCACCGCCTAGATACATGGTGTGAACCTGGACTTTTTCCGGAGCCAGTCCGGTCACCTTGGCTGCGATATCGCGCGCGGCCGTTTGGATTTGGGTGGAAGCCCAGACGTCGCATCCATCGGGACGCACGTGGGCGACGCAATTCAGCGGCTCCATGGGGGCGTGCGCCAAGTAAGGCGCTTCGTACACGGCTTCGATTTTCTTGGCGGCGCCGGCCATGCCCGCATCGACATCGCCTTGCTTGCGCGCGACCGCGCCGGGCTTTTCGGCAAGATCGGCAAACATTTTCCGGATGCCGGCGCTGCTGGTGTTGGCGCGCGGTCCCTCGTCCCATCGAATCTGCAAGGCGCGCCGCCCTTCCATGGCGGACCAGGTATTGTCGGCCACGACCGCGACGCCATTCGAGATGGGCACAACCTGCTTGACGCCGGGTACGGCCATCGCTTTGGGAGTGTCAAACTCCGATGCCTTACCGCCAAACACGGGACAGCGCTCAAGAGATGCATAGAGCATTCCGGGCACGCGAACGTCGATGCCGAATTGCGTCCGGCCATCCACTTTATCGGGCGTGTCCAGGCGCGTCGGCGAAGTGCCGATCAGTCGGAATTGTTTGGGATCCTTGAGCGTGACGTTCGCCGGGACTGGAAGTTGGGCGGACGCTTCGGCCAAGCTGCCATAGCTCAGGCGGGCATTGGTTGCGGTGTTGATTACGGTGCTATTTTCGGCGCGGCATTGCGACTGATTGACGCCCCATTTCTGCGCCGCGGCGCCGATGAGCATCTCGCGAGCGGAAGCGCCGGCTTTGCGAAGAGGGTCCCAGGATGTGCGGATGCTCATGCTTCCGAAGACGCCCTGTAGTGGACCATAGGCGCGATCGACGCCGGGGAATTCAGTGCGGATTTTGTTCCAATCGCATTCCAATTCCTCGGCCAGCAGCATGGAGAGCGAGGTCACGGTGCCTTGGCCCATTTCGGCTTTGTGAATGAAGAGGGTGACGGCGTCGTCCGTGCCGACGTGCACGTAGGCGTTCAGTTTTGTTTTTGCGGCGCGCGTTTGCGCCGACAGCCGGCTGCGTGCGGGCAGATAGAAGCCGAGCAGTAATCCGCTGGTCTTCAGGAAATTTCGGCGATCTACTTTCTGGGGGCGGGCGGTCATTCGGCGCCTCCGTTCACGGATTTGCTTGCCGCCGCGGCGCGATACTGCGCAGCCAGGTGGATGGCCCGCCGAATCGACTGATAGGTTCCACAGCGGCAAATGTTGCCGCGCATAGCCTCGTCGATATCGGCGTCGCTTGGATTCGGCGCTTTTGCCAGGAGCGCGGCGGCCGTCATGATCTGGCCGGATTGGCAGTAGCCGCACTGCGGCACATCCTCTTCAATCCAGGCGCGCTGGACCGGATGGGTGTGGGCGGCGGAAAGTCCCTCGATGGTTGTGACCTTCTTGCCGGCGACGCTGGAAATAGGAGTGACGCACGAACGCACGGGCTGGCCGTTGATGTGAACGGTGCAGGCGCCGCACAACGCCATGCCGCAGCCGAATTTGGTTCCGGTGAGGCCGAGGGTGTCGCGCAGAACCCAGAGCAGGGGCATTTGCGGAACGACGTCGACAGTTTGGGGGTTGCCGTTGAGGGTGAATTTGATGGGTGGCATAGGGCGCCTCCAGATATCGTTCAGTGTACAACCAATCGTAGACTCAGGACGCGAAGGAAAATCTTAAGTCCGCCTACCGCAGGTTTCTCAAGGAGAAGGAGCGAAGCTCGTCCATGTCCGCGGATTGCCAGCGCAGAAAACTTTCCAGCAACACGTCCTCCGCATCGGCGCGTGAGCTCAGCATGCGGTAGGCAAGCGAGAAGAGCAGCGGACGAAGTTCATTGAACTGGGCTAGTACCAAATTGCAGAAGTTAGCGTCAGACCGCTCCCTTACGGTCGCGGCTCGGAAAGGCTGACTGAGCCGCGACCGTTGGCAACAGGTTTTCCCCCTGGACGGCCTTGTCCGCTGACAAGCAGAGGCTTTACAGAT
>DATDHK010000198.1:0-6339 GCA_036521635.1 Bryobacteraceae bacterium
CGGCCGGCGGCATCTTCTCGCCCAAGCGCTGCCGCGCGCGATCCAGCGCCTTTTCGAAACGATCCAGCGCGAAGGGCTTCAGCAGATAATCCACAGCGTGCGCATCGAAGGCCCGCATCGCATATTGATCGTAAGCCGTCACGAAAATCACCGCCACGGACGAGTCGATCAGCTCCAGCACTTCAAACCCATCCAGCTTCGGCATCTGCACATCCAGGAACACAATGTCCGGCTTGTGTTCGGAAATCGCCTTCACGGCTTCGAACCCGTTCGCGCACTCCGCCAGGATCTCAATATCGGCAACTGAATCCAGATACTCGCGCAGCAACCCGCGAGCCAGCTCTTCGTCGTCCACAATCACCGCGCCGATCCGGCGGCGTTCGCTTCTCGACGGAACATCCGCCGCCCGTTGCGCCCCCGAATCGCGCTCCAGGTTCTTCAAGTCCACCAACAATTCCCGCGCTGATTGATACCTCCGCTCGCGTTCCTTCTCCAGGCACTTTCGCACCACCCGCTCCAGCTCTTCGGGCGCCTCGTAATTGAACCGCGCCATCGCATCCGGCTGGGCTTGCAGAATGCGCGCCATGGTCTCGCTGGAATTGGCGCCCGCGAACGGCAACCGCCCCGTCGCCATTTCGTACAGCACCACACCCAGGCTGAAAATGTCGGTGCGATGGTCCACCTCGCGGCCTAGCGCCTGCTCCGGACTCATATATTCCACGGTCCCCAGCACCAGGCCCGCGCTGGTCAGCAATTGCGTGTCTTGAGTATTCTTCAGCGCTTTTTCGAGTTTGGCCAATCCGAAATCCAGCACCTTCACGTGCCCGCGCGGCGTCAACATCAGGTTGGCCGGCTTGATGTCGCGATGTACGATTCCTTTTGAATGGGCGTCGTCAAGGGCGTCGGCCACCTGAATCCCAATCTGCAAAATCCCGGAAACTTTGAGCGCGCCTTCCTGAATCCGCGCGCTGAGCGGCGAGCCGTCTACATACTCCATCGCCAGAAACCACAGCTCGCCGTCTTGGCCGATTTCGTGGATGTAGGCGACGTTCGGATGCGTCAACGCCGACGCGAGTTTGGCCTCTTGCACAAAGCGCTGCATGCGGTCCGGATCGGCGGCGACCTCGGGCGTCAGCACCTTCAGCGCAACTCGCCGGCCCAGCCGGGTATCGTCGGCCAAGTACACGGCGCCCATGCCGCCTTGCCCCAGGCGCGAGACCACCCGATAGTGAGCAATCATGGTGCCTGGAGCCACTGGGTCGTGCATCAACTCCTCCATACTATCTGGCTATGGACCGCTCTCCCTTACGGGTCGCCGCTCGGAAAGAAAGAGCCGCGACCGTAAGGGAGCGGTCCTACTTGCCCTTCAGCTCATCCAACAGCGCATCCAGCCTCTGGAACGACTCCTCCCAAAAGCAAGGCAACTCCACTTCCGCGACAAATAGATTCCCGGCAACGCTGGTATCCAGCCGGGCCTGATTTTCATACAACGCCCGCAGCCGGTTCCGCACGTTCTGCAGCCCCAGCCCATGCCGGCGCGCCGCCGGAACTTCCTGATCGAACTCGTTCTCCACGCGGACCCGCAGCCACCCTTCGCTGCAGTGCGCCCGCAGCCGAATCGTTCCGCCATCCACCAGCCCGGCGATGCCATGCTTGACGGCGTTTTCCACCAGGGGCTGCAGGAACAGCGGCGGCACTTTACAGTTTTCGCACTCGGCGTCGGTTTCCAATTCGATGCGCAGCCGCGACCCGAAACGCACCTGCTCCACGTCCAGGTATGCTTTCGCCAGCGCCAATTCTTCCCGCAGCGAGATGCTGTTCTTTTCACCCAGACTCAACGTGCTGCGCAGAAAATCCGAAAGCTTGATGCACATGTCGCGCGCCCGCACTCCGTCGACCGTGGCCAGCGCGCTGATCGAATGCAGGCAATTGAACAAAAAGTGCGGATTGATCTACGCCTTCAGCGCCTTCAGTTCCGCTTCCCGCGCCAGCGTCCGCGATTCCTGCGCGCGCGTCTCCGCTTCTTTCGACGAAACGTCCAGCAACAACGCATAGTGCAGCGCCACCGACAACAGATAGAGCAGCACGCCGATGCCGAATAGCAGCGGAAGCTGCGTTCTAAACCGCTCGCTCAACAGCGCGAAATACCGGGTAAGGCCCAGCGCCAACAGATTTGCGGCCACGATCCAGAGCAACCCGGCCACCACCGCCGCCGCGATGTGATTGCCCAACAACTTCGGAATTTGTGTGACGCCCAGAGGCAGCACACGGCACATGTACCAGGGCGCCAGGCACACAAATGAATAGAACAACCCGAGTGGCACGGCTAAAGAGACGGCTTCGATCCACGTCACCCTGCCTTGCATGGCCAGCAGATAACCCAGCAAGGCGCTCAACGGAAGCCAGATGAGCAGATAGAGAGCGATCCTGCCTTTGGTGGCAAGCAGCGGGTGCATGGCAAGTGGCTCGGTTAGTTCTTGACGTTGACGCCGGCAAACATCGCGCCGCCAGTGATAACCAATTCCGACATCTTGATGCTTGGATCGGGCTTCGGATGAGTCGTCTTATCTTCGAAGGCGCCAAAAACAGCGACGCCTTTCAGCACCACATTCCAAGTTTCCGGAATCCGTATATCGACGCCTCCAAAGAGAAGATTCACGTCGATCACGGCTCTCTCACCGGCGATCGCGGCATTCCGAAGATCGAGGTTGACGCCTCCGAACACGGCGATCACGTCACCACCCTTGAAGTCCTGGGAGTCGATCTTCCGTTTAACGCCGCTGAAAACCACCCACGCGGAAATGTCCGGGGTGCCGCTGGCAGCCGTGCCATCCACGCATCTCTTACGATCCAGTTGCCGCAGCAACACGCTAATCCCAAACGCGATAATTACGAGTGGCCAGATAAGATCGAAACTGACGTTCAGGATTTCAAGGTTGTTCAGCAGAATGAGAGAGCCTGCCAGGACCGCCATACCGCCCCAGACATACCCCGACGGCGAGCGGGTTTGCAGAACCTTCACCACTCCCAGGATTATTACGACAACCGGCCAGTATCGCCATAAGTCGTAGATCCGCAGTATGTTGAGATTGTCGAGCAACATCAGCAATCCGAACACGACAACCATTCCGCCAAACAACATGCCAGGCAGCCCTGAGCGTCCGCGCCAGCGTTCCTGCCGCCGGGCCATGCGCTCTTCAAATCGATCCATATTCATGCCTTGAGCGTAGCAGCGCCGTCGTCACGGTTCGACGAAATATCGGCGAACGGAGGTTGGGAGTCGGCGAGTGACGGGATACGTACATCCATTCGCAAAAACGAACCCAGAAATCCTTTACGAATCATCTACTTGGCTTCGGCAGCTAAGTGCTTTACCTCAATCGCCGGAAACTCTTCCCCTAGCTGCTATAAGGTTTTCGTACCGCGCTGACGATTAATAGGTTTACTGGACGGAGAGAAACCAGCTCCGTCGCCAACTAGTTGGATGGTGGGCGTTGCCATTTATTACTCGGAACCTGATCGCGTGGCGGGCGAAGAGGATTGAAGATCCTGTTGCACGGCTGCGTTACCTGCAACAGAAGGCGGGGCCTTCCCCGTATGGAAAGAAGTGGCGTGTGGTTGCCGGTCTCCTATTAATAGGTTGCGTGCTGATTCCCGGCTACAAACTGGCGAATACCAAGGAACGGGCGTTCCTGCCGATCACGCGCGTTTCCGCGGCCGGCGTCGACATATTCACCAATGTGTGGCTGGTGGACAAGACCCAGGATTTTGAAACATACAGCAATGGATTGCGGATCGACAACCGCTACGCTGTTCCAAACGAGCCGCGCGTGCCGTACCCGGTGTACCCGCGCGCGGCCCTCGATGCCAGCCGGCCCGAATCGCGATCGCAGCCGGCCGGCATCGTCTTTCACACCACCGAGAGCGACCAGGCCGCCTTCGAGGCCGACCAGAACAAGAAGTTGAAGCGAATCGGAGAAGAAGTGTTGGGTTTCGTAAAACGCAACCATTGTTACCACTTCCTGATCGACCGCTTCGGGCAGGTTTTCCGCATCGTTCAGGAAAGCGATCTCGCCAATCACTCCGGCAACTCCGTGTGGGCGGACGACCATGTCGTCTATGTAAACTTGAACGCCAGTTTTTTCGGAATCGCATTTGAAACGCAGACACAGAAAGGCCAGGACCTGCCGTCCGCCACCGCCGCCCAGGTTCATTCCGCGCGGGTGCTCACCCAGATGCTGCGCGGCAAGTATCGTATTCCGGCCGCCAACTGCGTCACGCACGCCCAGGTATCGGTGAATCCTTCCAACATGCTGGTTGGATATCACACGGACTGGTCGGGCAATTTTCCATTCCTCGAACTGGGACTGAACGACAACTACACCGCCCCGCCCGCGGCCATTGCGGCGTTCGGTTTCGATTACGATCCAACTTTCGTCCACGCCACCGGCGCGCGCATCTGGCAAGGGCTAGGTCTTGCCGAGGATCAGATCCGCTCCGAAGCCGCCGCTCAGGGGCTTCCGGTGCCACAGTACCGATCCATTCTTCAGAAGAAATATAAGGAGATCATTGCCGCGCTGAAAGCGAGCGCGAAGGAGAAAAGCCATGCGACATAACGATAAAGTCAATAATAATACCGCTCTGGGTTTGGATGTCGGCACCAGCCGCGTCTGTCTGGCCGAACGATCCGGCGAGGGCTTTCAATACGAAACTCAACTGAATGCCTTTGTCAACATTCCGTACTCAAAAATGACCGAGGGCGTTCTGAAGAAAGAGAAGGTGCCGCACACCGTCAACGGAACGGAGATTGTTGTGCACGGCAATGAGTCGGACCGGTTCGCCGACCTTTTGAATGTAGAAACGCGCCGCACCATGAGCAAAGGCGTCCTGAATCCGGCGGAACCGGACAGTCTGAGCATGATCCGCAAAATCGTGGAGTCGCTGCTGGACCCGTCCAAGGATCGCCAGAAATTGTGCTTCACGGTTCCGGCGGCGCCGCTGGGCGCCGAAGAGAACCTGACCTATCACGAAGCCACCATCCGCCAGATTCTCAGTGACATGGGCTACGAAGTGAAGAGCATCAACGAGGGGCTGGCCGTAGTGTATTCAGAGCTCGAGAGCTCCAACTACACCGGCATCGGCATCAGTTGCGGCGGCGGCCTCTGCAACGTCTGCCTGGCGTATCTGTCGGTGCCGGTGTTGAGTTTCTCGATCCCCAAAGCGGGCGACTACATCGACAACAACACCGCGACGGTGACTGGCGAGCGCTCCAACCGGGTTCGGATTGTGAAAGAAGACTCGTTCCATCTCAACGGATTTTTCGCGGACAAGCTGCAGCAGGTGCTGGGCGTGTATTACGACGAAATGATCCAGTCGCTGGTGAACGGCATGAAGCAGGCGTTCTCGAATTCCCGGAGCCTGCCCAAGTCCGGCCGCAATCTGCCAATCGTGCTGAGCGGTGGCACGGCGTTACCGGAAGGATTCCGCGATCGCTTCGAAAAGATCTTCAGCGAAGCCGAGCTGCCCATCACGGCCACTGAAATCCGGCTGGCGGCCGACCCGTTGCACAGCTCAGCCAAAGGAGCCCTGGTAGCGGCGCTCGCGGATTTGTAAGCACATGTGGGGCAGGATGGCATCCTGCCGCCGATTGTCAAATCGGCTGTTGCTATGAGGAATCGTTACAGGCCGATTTTCAATCGGCGGCAGGTTACCAACCTGTACTAATTCTTCACCTTCAGCAACACCCCTGTCTGCGCACTAACGCCGGCCACTTGCGCCAGCACCGCATGATCGCCGTCCGCCAGCGCCGGAACCGTCACGTTAATTTGACAGAGTCCGGCGCCCACCAACCCAGAGTAAGAAACATTCGCATCAGCCCCGCCAATTGAAACCTTGACCGTATTGGCCAACGGAAAACTTCCCTGAAACACGCTGCCCGGACTCACCGCAGGATTCGTCGGCCCAAACCCAGTCCCATACAACTGCAAAACGTCGCCCGATTTCGCAGGCGTGCCGGCGCCAATAATGGCTCCGTCCACCCTCGCCGCCGCCACGTAGTTTTGCGACGTGAAAAAAGCCGGCTGCATGCTCTGCAGATTCACCGTCACCGCATCCGACGTGCCTCCTGAATTTGTCACGGTCACCCGGACGGATCCGGTATTGCTGTCGGCCGGCGCTTGCGCGTTGATCTGCGACGGGCTCACATATTGCAAAAACGCGGGCTGATTGTCCACCTGTACGCTCACCCCGGCGAGCGTCGTCGGAAGATTTCCGTTGACAAGATCGGAAGAGCCCAGCGCATGCGATGCCGCCGCCAGGCTCTGGCCGAAGATGCTCACC
>DATDHK010000199.1:0-2765 GCA_036521635.1 Bryobacteraceae bacterium
GCACCTGCACATTGAGCTGCAGCGGACTGACAAAGTAGAGCGGAGTCTTGAATCCGGCAATCGTCGCACCCACTCCGTTCATCGAAGTCGGCAGCGATGCCAGGCCGCGGAAAGCCCCCAGCCCGGAAGTGAAATTCGCCAGGTTCGATCCGTAAATCGACAAAATGGACCCCGGCGCCGCGTGCGTAACCGGCGAAGCATTCGCCGCAACACCCAGGACGAGCGGCACCGCCGCGGCGTCGGCAAGCTGCGACCGGATAGCGCCACCACCATTCACCAGCGTGTGCAGGTTGACGTATTGCTGCGATGGATCCTTGACAATCGAGTTCAGCGTGTTAATGCCCGGCCCCGTCGAAACAGTCACGGTTTTAAAGACGTTTCCGTTGCCGGTGTCGCTGACGATTGTATTAGTGGTGCTGAGTCCGGTATTGATCGTTACGCCGCCGGGCACTCCCGCCGGGCCGTCGTGAATGTGCAGACCCGTAAAGGTAGTCGTCGCTGGAAATCCCCGGAAATTCACATCGAAGATAGCCGTGCCGGCCGCCACCGTACCATCCGTATTCCGCAGCGTGTAAATCGAAACCGCGGCGGTTCCAGTCGCCGCCAGGCCCACGATCGGCGGAGTCTCGTTAGACGGCAGCATGCTCACTTGGAACGTCGCGCTATCGGTATTGCGCAGTTGATCGCGCACCACTCCACCACCAAATTTATCGGTATGGATATTGATGTAGAAGCCGCCTGGATTATCGAACAATCCGTTAATTGCGTCCACCTCGGCCGTGAAACTGGCATCGCTCGGAGCCACTGGTATCAGATAATTTAGCGTGCCGTTTCCAGTGGGATCGATTGCCACCGACGCCGCTCCACCGGCAATCCCGGTATTGAGGACCACACCGAAGTTGCCGCCCGCCGGTCCTTTGTGGATATGGAAGCCGCTAAACAACGTTCCGGTAGAAGTGGCATCCAACCCCGTATATACCGCATTAAAAATGGCCTCGGCGAGAACCACGTTGCCGCCGGAATCCTTAGCCCTCAACGCCGTCACCGTGGCAATGGCGGACCCGTTGGAAGTCGTCGGCGGGACCTCATTCTGCGTGCTCATCAAACCCATCAAGACCTTCATCTCCGCCGCCACCAGTTGCCCGCGCATGGCGCCGCCGGGACTAACCGTGGTGTGAAGATTCACATAGAAATTCTGTGGATTGGCGAGCAAATCCGAGATGGTGGCCACGGTGGCCGGCGCGGGCACCTGCACCTGTTTCTGAATTCTTACTTTGCCGGTAGCATCCACGGCGATGCTGTTGGTGGTTCCGTTGACATCCGTCGGAATCACGATCGACCCGGACGTGCCCGCGGGCGCGGCATGGATGTGCAGGCCCGTCACCGTCACCGCGGCCGAAAGCTTGGTGGAAACGTCGAAGTCCACGGACCCCGAAGTGATGTTGCCCGCGCTATCGCGAATGACGTGTACCCAAACAATAACGTTCGCGCTAGAAGTATCGGTGATCGCAGGCACCTCGTTGGCAGGAAGCAACTGCGTCAAAAATGGAATCGTCTGGGCGGTATCCGCCATCGCCCCTGAAGCACAAGCCAGCAGCAGTGCCGCGCACGCAAAAAACGTAGTCTTCTTCATAGGTATCCTCCCCACCTGATTTGAACCCTATCCCAAAGCATACACGCCGCCTAGGGCTGGAACTAGTATAGATTTAACTTCGGACTGTAGGGCAGGTTGGTAACCTGCCGCCGTTTGAAAATCGGCCTGTAAGCTATGAAAAACCGCCGTGACCCTACTGCACGGCCACGGTAATCACCTGCGTTATATTCGCATTCGTCCCGATCGTCAACACCACCGTCTGCGGACCCGACCCGATCCCATTCGGAACCATCGCGTTAACTTGGATGACGCCCGAAACCAGGCCGGGAGCCTCCCCGGCATAAGAAACGGTCGCGGGCTGGCCCCCGATAGTCACCGTGACCGGAGTGGCGATCGGCTTCGGAAGCGGCAGCGACGGACCCGAGATCGTCCCCGAGGGAACGAACGGCGTCAGCGATCCTTCGCCCGTGGCATAAATCGAAACAACCGTGCCCTTGACCGCCGGATTGTTGGCGCTGTTCGGGCTCAGGTTCTGATTCAGAATCGCGCCCTGGCCATTGCCGGTCTGAAGCGCGGAGAAGATGGCCGGGCTGGTGGCGGTAAGGCCCAGCACTACCTGGTTGGAGGCCACCCCGCCGCGGACCACAGTCATCTTGGTGCCTTGTCCGGTGTTGACCAGACTGGCCACCTCATACGGCACGATGGCGTTGATCTGCCCGAACGAAACGAAAATGAGCGGCGCCGGAACGTTGTCGAACAGCACTTGTGTTCCCGCCAGGTTCACATCGATTTTGCCGTTGAGCGGAATGAACCCCTGGCCAGGAGCCGGTCCCAAGTTTGTGCCGAAGATGCTGATAATCTCGCCCGGCGAAACCGGGCCCGGCGCGAAGCTGGCGCCATTCACCACGGAGACCACCGCCGGCGGCGCCGCGGCCGATACGGTGACGTTGACCTTAATCGTCAGGTCGCCTCCCGGGATCGCCGTCGAAGACACGGTCACATTGCCGGAATACGCACCCGGCGCGAGTGTCGCCAACACCACCGGGTTCAGCGACAAGGCCAGTGCGCTGGGCGTCGTGCCGGAGGCCGGCGTCACCGTCACCAGCCCGGCTGGGCTGGTCCCACCCCCATTGAACGTCGCGGTGAACGGCACCGCCGAACCGGTACTGCT
>DATDHK010000200.1:0-4584 GCA_036521635.1 Bryobacteraceae bacterium
TGCCCGGCACTGAAAGCAGCTCGTCGCGCTTGTCCACGGCCAACTGAGTCTCGATCTGCATCACCACCATCGTGTTCGCGTTCTTGTGTTCGATCACTTCCGGAATGGTCATCTTCTCGTGACCAACCTGCAGCGGCGTCAATCCGTAACCTCGCACGCCCAGCGGTGGGAACTTCACCCAGCTAATCGCTTTCGCCAGCAACTCCGCCGACTCCACTCGCGGGAAAATGATTCCCTCCGCGCCCGCGTCCAACGCCCGCGCCACCAGAGAATATTGCAGCTCCGCGACGCGCACAATGGGGCTCAATCCCACCAGCACCGAGATGCGGCAGATGTCCTGTACGGTCTCCAGATCGAATCCGCCGTGTTCGGTGTCGATGAACGCCCATTGAAACCCTGCGTCCGCCAGAATGCGGCAGACGTCCTGCGAGCGGAGTGTTCCGAAACCCGTGCCGAGTTGTAGCTTGCCCTCGGCGAGCGCCTTCTTAACCGTGTTGATTTTCATTGTGGGGAAAAGTTCAGACTACCAACACTTTGTGATCGGGGCAATCGAGGTGGATGTTTTCGTATAGCGTGTCTATCAGGCCGGGACCATGCTGGGCGATAAACGGCAGGATTGAATAGAGCCGCTCTTGCGGATGTTTGTCCGGATAAATCAAGCCCGAGGTGTAGCCGGCGTCGGCCGCAGCGCGCTGGTTGCGGTTCAACGTTTCGCGCGCGGTCTTGCGTTCCAGCTTGGCCAGTTGATATAGGATCTTCGCGCGGCTCTTGTCGGCCGACGCGGCCAGTGTGGCGTCAAAGCCGGTTAGACCGGCGCGCAATTCATCCAACAATTTCGTCAGGCCTTTCCGGCTCTGTTCAAATTTGCGTGCCAGCGGATCCGGAATCAGCGTCTTTGCGATTTGCTCGCGAACGCCATCTTCACCGTGGAAGAAACTGGGGATCGTCAACTTGTAACGGTCGATAAGTTTGCTTGTCCTTGCGTCCAGCAACGTAAAGCCGCTCCGCGCTAGCATCACCGGCATTCGTCCTAACAGATCTTCGTACAGCACCTGCGACTGCGCCATGTACGCCAATTCCGCGGGACCGCCGACATACGCCACGGTCGGTAAGATGTAATCCTGCACCACGGGTCGAAGCAGGGCATTGGGAGAGAGATGATCGGCCGACGTCACAAGATCGTCGATGGAATACCGCCGGTCCTTGCTTGCATACTCGCCATTCTGCCGGCGCAGCGCAATGCGCCGGTCGCCATCCAGCAGGAATACCAGAGACGTTTTCGGCTCGATGTGCACTTGAGCGTGATAACCGGCGGCCTCGAGCTCCCGGTTGCGCTGCAACAGTTTTGCGTGCAGATCTTCGTCGGAGTTCAAGACCTCGCGCAACAGCGGCGCGGCCAGCCGCCGCACAGCTTCATCCAACGGATTGATGAACAGCAGCCCAAACTTCGCCAGCAATTGCTCGAGCAACGATTGAAATCCAGCGCCGAACGTTACTCCAGGCCGGTATGCCTGCCGCACCAATCCTGCAACGTCTTCGCCGTACGGAAAAGCGCTAAGAATTTCCCGCAATTGCTCTACTGGCGGCTCGGCGATGGGAATTGTGCCCACAGGCCGCTCGCTGCCGGCCGAACCGTTCACGCTCACTTTGATCGGCCGATGTTCCTTGTCAAAAACGTAAGTGTGATTGACCTCGGCGAAATCGTGATCCTCGGTCGCGAGCCAGAATACCGGAACGGCGGGGGTGCCGCGCGCGGTCAGTTCCGCGGCAAGACGCGCGGCAGTGAGCGCCTTATAGATTGTGTACGCGGGGCCGGAAAATAAGCCCACTTGCTGGCCCGTCACCACCGCCACCGTCTCCGGCCGCGCCAACAGATCGAGCGAAGGATTATCGCCATTTTTCGCGCGCAATGCCGCGACTAGTTGTGCGCGACGGTCCGCCGGAAAGGCCATCTCGCGGGCGACCGATGTATACGACGAAGCTTCAAGAGGATTGTGGGCGTAGAAGCGCGAAACCCGGTCGAAATGATATTGAAAATCTGAAAACAGCCGGGACGTGTGAGGAATTTCGGTGTGGCGTAAACAGGCTGTCTCCATAATCAGTGACGGTCCAAGGTTAGCAGATGATTCTGCCTGGTCAAAAGTCGCAGGTTCATGTTTTCAGCTAGAATCAAGATTCGGACCACCTCTTATGGACGATCAGGAGTTCAAAAGGCGAGCAGATGAATCGCTGAACGCGCTTTACAAGAAGCTCGCCGCCGCTTCCGACGACGGCGAATTCGAGGTGGACTTCAATTCCGGCGCGCTCTCCATCGAGTTCGAGGAACCTCCTGGAAAATTCGTGATTAGTCCGAACGCGCCCGTGCGTCAAATCTGGGTGTCCGCGCATTCCAAGAGTTTCAAGCTCGATTGGGACGTTGTCCGCGGCGATTTCGTCTTGCCGGGTACCGATCAATCGCTGCCGGAGCTGATCCAGGACGCCATCGCCAAGCAGCTCGGCGAAGAAGTTTCGCTGTAGATGCCGGGTGTCTACATTTCGTATCCGTTTTGCGCGCAGAAGTGTACCTACTGCAACTTTGCGTCGGGAGTTTTTAAGCGTGATCTCGAGCGCGATTACATAGCGGCTATTTCGGGCGAGATCGAGTCTCAAGATTGGCCGTGGCGGCCGGAAACTGTGTATCTCGGCGGCGGCACACCCAGCCGTTTGGAGTCCTCGGATCTCGATCGCATTTTGTCCTGCGTGCCGGGACGCCCATGGCGGGAAGCGACGCTTGAAGTTGCTCCCGGATGCATCACGAAGGATCGAGTATTAGATTGGCTGCGGGCGGGCATCGATCGCGTGAGCCTCGGCGTCCAGTCGTTTATCGCGCGGGAGCTGGCTCGTACCGGGCGCAAGCATACCGCTGAAATTGTCGATGCGGAAATCGGCGTGCTTCGCGAAGCCGGTCTTTCGAACATCAACGTTGATTTGATCGCGGGCCTGCCCGGCCAGACCGTTGCGTCGTGGCGCGAATCACTGGCTTGGATTGAAAAGCTGGAGCCGCCGCACGTCTCGGTTTACATGCTCGAAATCGACGAAGACAGCCGGCTGGGCAACGAAGTGCTGCTCGCCGGGAAGCGTTATGGCGCGCCCGATATTCCCGCTGACGAGTTGATCGCCGAAATGTACGAGATCGCGACCATCGACCTGCGCCGCCTGGGAATCCATCGCTACGAAATCTCGAACTTCGCGCGCCAGGGTTTCGAATCGCGCCACAATTTGAAGTACTGGCGGTTGGAGCCGTACCTGGGTTTTGGCGCCGACGCGCATTCTTTCGATGGCTCGCTGCGTTTTCAAAACGTGGAATCGGCAGCAGAGTATGTGGATCGATTCCGGCAAGGCAAATCGCCGCGCGGTATTGCAACGGCGTCAAACAACACCGAAGAAAAGTTCTTCGTGGGCTTACGGCTCAGCGAAGGAATTCAACCCGACTCTGGGGACTGGGCGCGGTTTGAAGCCCCCATCCAACGCTTCCTGAACGAAGGTCTGCTAGCTCGCAGGGGCGAGAGTTTGTTGCTGACGGATCGCGGAGTACTGCTGTCGAACGAAGTTCTCGCCGAGTTTATTAGCGCCTGAACTACGCGAGCTTCGGAACTACAAAGCCCTGCCGATAGTGCCTGGTAAACATTTCGTTGGCTTCTTTGTCGTTCCCGCATGAGTACGACGCTGCATCGAAATTCACCGTCCGTCCCAGACGATAAGAAATGTTCGCCAGGTGGATCAGCGTTGTCGAGATTGCGCCCTCGGCGATTTCAGCGGTCAGATCGCCGCGCTTGCGGCTGCGCACGGCGTCCGTGAAATTCTGGAAGTGGTTGCCGCCCGCGGTTCGCTCCGGCCCAGGCTCCTGCTCCTTGCCGAGCCGCGTCTTGTAGGTCGTGTACCCGTCGATCGCCATGTAGCCCTTCGATCCGTAAAACAGATTGCCGATGGTGTTCGGATCGGGCTTGCCCGCCTTGCCCTTCGACTCGCCGATGCCGCCCTCGTGATTGCTCATCCAGTGGCGGACTTCGAATTCCATCATCTTCTTCTTGCCGCCGTCGTTGAATTCGTAGTTGGCCATGATCGTGTTCGGCGTTTCCTGATCGTCGTCGAACATGAAGTGTCCGCCGATGGCGCTCACCTTGGTCGGATAGGTCACGCCCAGGCCCCAGCGCGCGATATCGAGCTCGTGAATTCCCTGATTGCCGAGATCGCCGTTGCCGTATTCCCAGAACCAATGCCAGTTGTAGTGGAACCGATTCTTCGTGAACGCATGCTTGGCGGCCGGCCCCAGCCAGAGGTCGTAATCCACGCCGGCGGGCACGGGTTCCTCGGGCGTGTGGCCGATGGTGTCGCGCCACTTGAAACACAGCCCGCGAGCCATGTAGACTTCGCCGATCAAGCCGTCGCGCATTTTCTGAACCGCTTCCTGGAGCGCCACCGACGAGCGACTCTGGCTTCCCTGCTGCACGATGCGATCGTATTGGCGCGCGGCCGCTACAATCTGTTTCGCCTCAAACATATTGTGCGCGCACGGTTTCTCGACGTAGACATCCTTGCCGGCTT
>DATDHK010000201.1:0-1941 GCA_036521635.1 Bryobacteraceae bacterium
GGAAGCGCTCAGGCTGTTGGCGGAACCGTCGGTGTATACCGCCGTGATGACTGGCGAACCCTGCGGCAACTGCGACCCGGTAACGGAAAGAGTGGCGGTTGCGGTGCCGGCCGATCCAACCAGATTCGCCGATCCCAGCGACGCGCCGTTGGCCTGGAATTGCACGGACCCTGAAGGCGTAACGCCGCTCGGGTTGGTGGCGGTGGCAATCAAGTAGACCACGTCCGTTGGGGAAAGCGTATTCAGGTTGCTCAAGAGCTTAATGCTGGCCTTCGCGGTAGGTCCACCGCCGCCCGCGCCGTTCCATCCGGTGACCAGTTTGTAGGTGTCCACGGAGCCGAGCCCGGTGACCGAATCGTAACCGGCGCCCGCGCTGAATCCTACGGGCATGGCGCCGCAGTTCTTGTTCCGCCCGGTACAATTCACCGTGACAATGTTGTCGCCGCTGACGATGTCGTGAAAAATATCGGGACTCGATTGGGCCAGCGAATATAGCTTGGGATTCATGTTTCCCAAACCGGGCGACGATTGCGCGCCGCTCGAAACCAGGTATTGATTCAGGAGCGCCGCAACGCCGGCGAAGGCGGGCGTGGGAACCGACGTTCCTCCGTAGGCTTGAAGTACCCCTGGGACCTGGAGTACGCCTGCCTTGGAAACGGTCGAAGTGTAAACCAAATACGCGTCGTGGTTGTTCGAGGCGGACATGGAGATATCCGGCACATGCCGGGCGTTGTCGCCAGGCACTCCCGGACCGGTCTGCCAGGAAGGTTGCGCGAAGAAGGCGCTGGCCCCCCCGCCGGTCGCGGACGGCCGGCCGTCGAGCACGCTGTCGTTCCAGGCCGCCTCGGGAATGTAGGAAAGCACCGAAGCGCGATTCGCATCGTTGGCCTCATTCCAAAATGTCCCGCTGCCTTCTTGAAACTCCGTACCGCCAACTCCGGTGACCTCCGGAATACTGGCGGGAGCGTCCACCGAATATCCGGTATTCTGAGGATCGTCACAATCGGCGGCGCCGCTGTCGCCCGACGCCGAGAACCAGGTGATGCCCTGCGCGTTGCCCTGTTTCGCCCAGGATCGCAACGTCAAGGCGTCCGAAACGGGCGTCTCGATTTCACACAAACCATAGCTGGTGCTCACCACCGGCGCAAGATTCTGGTCGATGGCATATTGCACGGCTTCCATCACGTCGTTGGAAAAGACGTAGATGATATTCGCGTTCCTCGCCACTGCGCCCGCCCATTCGATATCCAGGTCGGCTTCCGGCAAATCGACGGAGCTGACGCCGGGATCTCTGGAATTTGGAACCTGAATAATTTGAGGATCGATGGCGGGAAGATTATAGCTGCTGCGAAATAGTTGAATATCGGATAAAAAGATCCGAGTCTGTCCGGCGATGACCACCGACTGTCCCGACCCATCCATACCCGCTTTATAAAGCGACGTCATGTTGTAGATGGTGGCCAGATCGTCGGGCGCCAGATAGTGTTTGCCGCTGCTCTGCGAAGTGTAATTCGGAACCAGATTCGGGGAAGGGCGCTTGGCGGGTTTGGCCCGGAAATCGGTCAGTCCGCGGATGGATCGCACGATGCCGGCAAACGCGGCGGGCACGGAGGGATCGCTGGCGTTGGCGAAGTGGGTTTCGCCGTTGACCAGATAAGTATGGATCTCGGTTTGCAGCGCGCTCTCGAGCTGCGCCGCGGTACCATTGACGGCGATCCAATTCCGGCCGCGCGCTGCCGCGGCGATGGTGAGACCTTGCCCCTCGAGCCAAGTCCGAATCTTGCTTAGATCGTCTTCACTCACGCCGAAGCGTTGGGCGAAGTCTTCCGGCTTCAGCCAGCGATGGTAATTGGGCGAACCGGGCGTCTGCTGGTCGGCCAGTAGCTGGTCCAGTTCGGCTTGCTGGCTCTCCGATTGGGCTAACGCCAAAGTAACGTACGA
>DATDHK010000202.1:0-3019 GCA_036521635.1 Bryobacteraceae bacterium
TCCGGCCACCATTGTAATGCCCGCCGACGCGCCCAAATCGAAACTCGAAGCCACGCGAGGCTACGGCGCGAAGGTTGTCACCTACGATCGAATGTTGGGCAATCGTGAATCAATCGGCACGCAAATCGCGAAAGAGACCGGGGCGACGCTGGTGCCACCTTACGATCATCCGTGGATCATCGCCGGACAGGGTACCGCAGCACTGGAACTGCTGGAAGAAGTGCCCGACCTGGACACCCTGGTAGTCTGTATTGGCGGCGGCGGACTGATGTCCGGTTCCTGCATCGCGGCCAAAGCGCTGCGGCCGGATATTCGCATCTTCGGCGTTGAGCCCGCCGATGGGAACGATACTTACCTCTCTCGAAAAGCCGGCGAGCGCGTGGAAATTCCGCTGCCCCAAACCATCGCCGACGGCCTGCGTTCCTCGAAACCCGGCGCGATCACTTTCCCGATCGTCCAGAAATACGTCGAAGACATCGTGCTGGTGAGCGACCACGAAATTCGCGAGACCATGCGTTACCTGATCGCCCGAATGAAAATGCTGGTGGAGCCCAGCGGCGCAGTGCCCGCTACAGCATTGTTCCATCACAAATTGCCTGCGAATTTAGGAAAGACCGGACTGATTGTGTCAGGCGGGAATGTGGACCTGGAGTTCTTCCAGACTATTTGGGATTGAATCGGCCGTTGTAATGAAGGCGAAGTAATCCACCGTCACCTTGGTTTTGGCTGGAATCCAGCGATAGCACGGCATACCGAAAAGCGAATTGCGCTCGATCATTTTCCGCCGGCTTTCCGGAATCGGCGAAGCTCCAAACTCCATGCCGCGCGTCAGCGTTTTTCCGTTCCAGGGCGGTTGCTTGCGATTGTAATTCTCTTCCCAGATTCCGAGCCACGGAAAATCAGAACGATTCCAAACGTAACCGAAAAGCACTTTCCTCTTGGGCGAGAAAGCGAAAAAGAAAGCGCGGTCGCGATGCGGATCCATCAGCACCGTGTCGAAACCGCCGGACGCAGGCTCGTTCGTGTAGATCTGCAAATCGCCATGGGACCCCCGAGGCCAATCGAAATCGCGGTTATTGCTAAGTGTGCGCCCCTTGGTTCCAGGAGCGCGGAACTGCGTGGAGCCTTTCTCCAGGAACGGCGGACCCAGCGTGACATGCTGCGTCCAGGCAACCGGCCGATCGAGTATTGAGACATTTTCGACTGTTTCCGTGACCAGCACGCGCGGCCCATCCAATCGAATATGGCGTTCGAATTCAAGCTGCGCGGCAGGCAGTGAACACGCGGCGTTTAGATCGTGGTCCGTCATCGAGATTTTGTAGGGCGCTATGGAAGCCTCGCCGTGCACAGTCATTCCCGCTGCAGCTTCCTCCGCCGACGGACCACCGAACAAATCCAAACACAAGTTATGGCCCATGATTCCCGAAAGCAACTTGCTTTCGGCGTCCGCGCCATACTCGGGATGCTTCGCCAGGCTATAAGTAGACGGCTCGATAGATGGCCACGGCGGCGCCCACAACGGACTCACACCCGTCGCCTTGTGCAGAATCTCGGCGATGTGCCCGCCCTCCTGCGTCACGCTGACGCGCAGCAGGTCGTCCTCTATTTGAGCGGCGCGGCGATTATGAAAAGTCGCCCATCCCACCTACGAAACCTTTTTCTTGGCGATGAGCGACCGGGTGTAACTCGATTGCGATGCGGCGAAATTCGCGGCAATCTGTTGCGGCGAAACATTCGCGCCCATCGTGGCCATTTCCTTGAAGTACACGCGCCGCTCCTGCTCCATGCAGAGGTTAGAAAGGATGACAGCGGTGGAGTCGGCCAAGCCAACTTCAAGATCCGCTTTCGGTTTGCCGCCGTTGTGGCAATCGTTGAAGAAGCTTTCGAGCTCGGCTTCCACCGGGTTGCGATCCTCATCGTCGGCCATCACGCCTTTGGTGTACAGCCAACGTTGCGCGAATTTCTTTTCACGCTGCAGGAACGAATCGTTGGGATCGATCTTGAGCTGATCGGTCGCCAGTTTCAATGGCATTCCCTTGTTCGCGCCCCCCAATGCGTAGCTCGCGCCGGCCGCCGTTGAAGGAGCTTTGCCTTCCGCCTTGGCCGCCGTCACTTTCACCGGTTCGCGATACCACATGGCCGTCGGCATAGTGGATTCGCCGTCGCCCACGGTAATTTCAAGCGCGCCCGCCGTGCCCATGATCACCTCGCCGAATTCGGGCCGCGTGCTGTTGAGCAGCGGAAGATGCGCGTTGGTAGTGATGGCGCTGTAAACAACCTTGCGCCCGCGCGAATATTGATAGATGAGCTGAATGTTGTCGTAGACGTCGCGGCCGTCCTTCCAAGTGTCGATGCCGCCCAGTCCCATGACGAACTCGGGCGTGGAGCCGAACATCCAGTCGGCGATGTCGATCTGGTGGGACGCCAATTCCGCCGCAAGCCCGCCCGAATATTCCTTATACAGCCGCCAGTTGAAACCGTTCATCACCCAGCCGGGATTGCGATGCCACTGCGCGTGTATGTGCGTCACGTCGCCGAGCACGCCCTTGTCCACCAATTCCTTGGCGAGCTGATAAAACTTGCTGTACCGGCGCTGCAATCCCACTTGCAAAACCTGCTTAGGATATTGCGCCTTGAGCGCGCGCAACGCGTGAATCTCTTCGGGCTTGAACACCAGGCTCTTTTCGCAGAGCGTATGCTTGCCGGCCTGGAGCGAGTCCTTCGTCACCGCGTAATGTTCGAACAGCGGCACGGCGATGAGCACGGCCTCGACGTTCTTGTCGGCCAGCAGTTCGCGATAATCCTTGTACTTGGTGGGACTGGTGCCGATGGTTGCGGCGGCCTTCTCCAGACGCGTGTCGTCGAGATCGCAGATTGCAGCGCAGTGGCCGTTGTCGATCTTGGTGAGATGCTTCAGAAGGTAACTGCCGCGCCCTCCGGTTCCGATCATGCCGTATTTCATTTGGTCGCTGGCGGCGCGGACTTTCAAGATGGCGGGCGCGCCCTGAAGATCGGCCAT
>DATDHK010000203.1:0-3700 GCA_036521635.1 Bryobacteraceae bacterium
GATCGAGAAGTCCGCCAGACCAGCGCGACAGGAAAAACATCAACAGAATGAAAGGCAGCAAAGCAGCGCCCGCTTGTGTTGCCGAATAGCCTTGCACTTGTATCAAATCCAGCGGGAAAAAGAAGAGCATGCCGCTCAGCGCGGAATAGAGAAATAGGGTGAGCAGGTTGGCTCCGCTGAAATTGCGCGACTGGAACAGGCGGAGTGGAATCATTGGCGAGGATGAATGCGCCTCCCAATGCCACAGCGCAATCAAGGCGATTGCTCCGGCAGCGCCCGCAAGCGGCATCGAATCGATCAGCGCCAAGACGACTCCGCCGAAACCAAGCACGGCCAGAAGGCCGCCCGGCCAGTCGAAGCGATGGCTCTGAGCTCCGGCGCGACTTTCCGGGACCTTCCATAAGGTCACTAGAAGGACGATCGTCCCAATCGGAACATTGATGAAAAATGCCCATCTCCAGGAGCCGTGCTCGACGAGCCAGCCGCCCAGGACGGGACCGATGGCGGCGGTGATCGAGGTAAATCCCGACCACGTTCCGATCGCGCGGCCGCGCTCCTTCTCGGAAAAATTAGCGCTGATCAGAGCCAGGCTGCCGGGGACAAGCAGCGCACCGCCGATCCCCTGGATTGCCCGCGCGGCAATAAGCTGCCCTATGCTGGAAGCCAATCCGCACCAAGCCGAAGCTATCGAGAAAATGACGACACCGGTCGCGAAGATCTTGCGGCGGCCGTACAGGTCCCCCAAAGATCCCCCGATGAGAAGCAGCGCGGCCAGGAAAAGCGCATAAGATTCCACAACCCACTGGACGCCGGCGAGCGAAGCATGCAGAGCCGATTGCAGTGCGGGCAGGGCCACATTCACGACCGTTCCGTCGATAAACGCCATGCTCGAACCAAGGATGGTCGCCGCCAGAATCCAAGGGCTGCTTGTCACCGCCGGACGATGGCACGAACCGGCGAGGATCGCGCCTTCATCGCACGGAGGTCTGGCGATGGTGGGCATTCAGCGAATTGTGCCGCGGCACTCGCCTAAGCCTATGCGGCGAAATCCGGGGCTCTCGCACCAGCCTCGTAGAATCACCTCGTCGCCGTCTTCCAGGAACTTGCGGGTTTCGCCCGTCGGCAATTCCACAGGCTCCGCGCCACGCCAGGTCATCTCCAGAAGGCAGCCGCGATTCTGTTTTTCCGGTCCGGAAACGGTGCCGCTGCCGATCAGGTCGCCCGCCCGCAGCGGACAGCCGTTCGAGCTGTGATGCGCCACCATTTGCGCGAGCGTCCAATACATCTGTGAGAAATCTCCGCGGCTTATTAGCATCGGCTGCCGCATGCGCGCCGATCTGAGCCAGACTTCCAGCGTGATTCCGAACGCGCTGTCACCGGCCGTTTGAAGATGCGGCAGAGGATCGGGATCGCCTGGCGGACGCGCCGGAGTTGCGCGCCGGAATGGTTCCAGCGCATCCAGCGTCACGACCCAGGGGGACACGGAAGTCGCGAAGCTCTTCGCCAGAAATGGTCCTAGCGGCTGGTATTCCCAGGTCTGAATGTCTCGCGCCGACCAATCGTTCAAGAGGCAAACGCCGAACAGATGATCTTCCGCTTCGGCGATCGGGATCGGCTCGCCCATCGGATTTCCAGGGCCAAGAAAAGCTCCGAGCTCCACTTCATAATCCAGCAACCGGGACGCCGCGTATTGCGGCGGACCGGCGGGGTTCGAAACTATTTGCCCGCGGGGCCGGCGAACTTGCGTTCCGCTAACCACTACCGACGACGCTCGTCCGTGATACGCCACCGGCAGCCACTTATAGTTCGGTAATAACGGATTGTCGGGGCGAAACATGCTGCCGACATTGGTGGCATGGTGGATGGACGCGTAGAAATCCGTGTAGTCGGGAACTTCGCAGGGTAGGAGCAATTCCACTTCATCCATCGGCAGCAGCCATTGCTCCGCGCTCTCCGAACGAGTAGTTAGAAACTGGCTGATCCGCCGTCGCAGCGCGGTGCGCGCCTCACGAGGCATGGCAATCACGGTCAACATCGACGGAATGTCGAACGCGCTGCTAACATCCAGCACCTGCTCGCCGATTGCCACGCCCAACCGTGCGCCTGCTGTCTTCGGCGACCGGAAAGTCGCGTACGGCAAATTCTGAATCGGAAAATCGGTTTCCGCGCTGTTGGCCGATTCTACCCAACTGGTCAACGCCGGATCGTGGGTTGCATCGATCATGACAACCAACCTAACTCACGCAGATCCGCGAGCGGCTCTTCAAACGAGCATGACCCGAAGCTGTGCGCGAAATCGCGGCGGGCGTCGGCAATCTGTTCGGTAGTCAGGCTGCGATCCCGCCAACGCGCTACGTCATTGTGAAATTGGAAAGCGCCGGCGCCGGTCTCGTTCAAGACGTCTAAGACCGTCGCGCGATCCGCCCCATGCCAGGCGAAAGCAGCCGCCAGGAACACATTGACGAATCCATGCATGACTCCGCGCGGTGCGTCCGCGGCGTACGTCAGCGGCCGATCCGAGCGAAGCGGATGATGCAGCCCCGCTGTTGCCTTGAACGCGAGCCGGCGCCCCGCGGCCTGGCAAAGAAAATCGGCCACGTCCTCCGCCGCGGGAATGGATTCAGGCGTCAGTCCGCCGGTGCGTACCTTGGCGAACCCGTCGACGATTTGAACGAGCGGAACTTCGCAATACGTTGGTAACGACAACCGGCGGTCCGCCTTGATTTCAAGCGTCTCAATTTGCGCCGGCAGGGGTCCCGGTTCATCGTCTACCAACAGCGTGACCCGCCAATTCGCTTCGAGATGCGCTTCATCCAGCTTCGCCCGCGGCAACACCAATCGATTTAGAATCCAGCTTTCCGGCGATGTCAGATAACGCTCGTAGTTCTCCGCCACTGCCGGCAGCGGCAGTCCAGCCGGGGGATACAATCCGGCATAGTCGATCAGCTTCGTGAGCAGCGCACGCAACGATCCAGTTATCATTGCCGAACCTTGCGCTCAGCCGTTAGATGCGCAAAACGCGGATCGGAGCGCAGATTCGCCAGCGCCGGCTCTCGCCGTATTTCTTCCAGAGGCTGTCCTGCGTTCATCGCGTCCCGCAACGCTGCCATCGCCAGGTCGCGATTACCTCCGAGTTCATAAACCAAAGCCGCTTCCCAAGCCACTTTCCTGCTAGCCGGAGCAAGCCGGCGCGCCTTCTCGATATTCGCCAGCGCCTTGACCTTGTCTCCCAGCTTGGCCTGATAGAGAGCAACCACGCCCCACACGTCCGGCGCATTCGCATTGACCGCTAATTTATCCTGCCCAAGTTGAACCGCCCGCTGGTAGGCTGCCGCCGCCTTGTCCTTCGTTGCTGGAACACACGCATAAACGTCGCCAAGATTTCCCCAAACCTGCTCGCTTTTGGGCGCCAGTTTCGACGCTTGCTCCATCAACGGGAGGGCCTCGGCGCAGCGGTCCAGAAAAAAATAAACGGTGCCCAAACTCGTGTACGCGGTGGCCGTCGGCCGCAGTTCCAGCGACTTCTTCAGATTTGTCGCCGCATCCTCAAGTTGGCCATCCATCCAGTACGCCGCGCCGAGTCCCGTATAACCGGAGCTGTTATCCGGCGCCAACCGCGTCACCCGTTGTAATAGGGGCACCGCCTGTTTGGTGCGCCCTCGCCGGTAATAAAACATTCCCAGATCGTACAGGCTGGTCC
>DATDHK010000204.1:0-4490 GCA_036521635.1 Bryobacteraceae bacterium
AAATCCAGCCGCTTTCCCAACGGGCTCGCCAACGGATCGGGAGAATTGGGCCGCAATCTCACCGACAGCACCGGCTACTCGATGACGGCGCACATCCCGGCTCTCGACGGCCTTCCTCGTCACAACTCCGACGGCATGGGCGGCATGCACGTCTACATTCCGTGGTGGCTTTGGGATTCCAAGAACAAAGATTTCCCGCGCGGTTATCACGTCGAAATCGGTGGCGGTTTTGGAATGCCCGGCATCGGGTCTTTCGCCGGCGAATGCCGCAGGCACGAAGGCTATGGCAAGGACCTGAAGGATTCCATCCGCAACCGTTACGGCGCTAACGTCGGTCTGGCGGGCCGTGGCGAGCAGATCCCCAACGAGAATACATTTTGCGAAATCGATCCCGATGTTGTGGATCAATACGGCATCCCGGTGCTGCGTTTCCACTTCCAGTGGACCGACGCGGAATTGAAGCAGGCCGGGCACATGCACGATACTTTCAAGGCCATTCTCGAGACGATGGGCGGCACGGTGACGCGGCCGCGCGCCAATTTCCTGGCTGGTGAAGGGATCTCAACAGGCGGCGAGATTATTCATGAGCTGGGCACCGTACGGATGGGCAACGATCCCACAAAATCGGTGCTTAATAAATATTGCCAGGCGCACGACGCAAAGAACGTTTTCGTGGCCGACGCCGCGCCGTTCGTCAGCAATCCGGATAAGAATCCCACGCTCACCATCATCGCGCTGGCGTGGCGGACAGCCGAATATCTTGCCGAAGAAATGAGGAAAGGAAATGTCTGAAGTTTCCCGACGAGATCTGCTCAGGAACATCGCGCTTTCGGCCACGCTGGGCGGTTTGAGCCTGGAAGCGGCGCAGCACGTTCACGGCCTGGCTTCGCAGGAAAAGGCTGCCGGCGGCGCTTACAAATCGAAGGGCTTGAACGCGCACGAATACGCGACTTTGCAAAAGCTGGCGGACTTCATTATTCCGTCCGACGAACGATCACCGGGCGCCACCGCCGCAGGGGCGCCGGAATTCATCGACCTGTTGGCCAGCCAAAACCCACAGATGCTGGCGATCTACACCGGCGGAATCGCGTGGCTGGATTACACCATGCAGCGCCGCTACTCCAGCGACTTCGTGAGCGCGAAGCCGGAGCAGCAAACCGCGCTGCTCGATCTGATCGCGTATCGCAAGAATGAATCGGCGGAGCTGGGGCCCGGCATTCATTTTTTCGAATGGGCGCGCAGGATGGTGGTGGACGCCTATTACACCAGCCCGATCGGAATCAAAGAGGTCGGCTACATGGGGAACACGGCTGTTTCGAAGTTTGAGGTTCCGCGGGAAGCTGTCGATTACGCATTGAAGCGCAGTCCTGCGTGATTTGGCTTGCCCCGATCGCCGTTGCGTTCGCTATTCTCCTGGCGGCGCTGATTCCATCGGTATTCGGACGACTGGAGTCGCTCCTTCGAAGACTCGCAAGAAGAAAATCCGCCGCCGTTCTCGCGGCCGGCTGTTTCCCGCTGGTTGTACGCGCTCTTCTGCTTCCCGTGATGCCCGTGCCCGAACCTCGGACGCACGACGAATTTGCCTACCTGTTGGCCGCGGACACATTCGCCCATGGACGCCTCACGAACCCCGAGCATCCGTTCGCGATGCATTTCGAGAGCATGCATATTCTGGTGCACCCAACCTACGCCAGCGTTTATCCAGTGGCGCAAGGCCTGATGCTGGCGGCGGGACAAGCGCTCTTTGGCAATCCTTGGGTGGGCGTCTGGTTGAGTGTGGGTCTCATGTGCGCGTCCATTTGTTGGGCGCTACAAGGGTGGCTTCCGCCAGGTTGGGCGCTTTTTGGCAGTTCGCTCTTCGCGCTGCGGCTGGGCATATTCAGTTACTGGATGAACAGTTACTGGGGCGGCGCGGTGGCGGCTTGCGGCGGTGCGTTGGTGCTGGGCGCAGTCCCGCGGTTGTTGGAACGCAGGTCGCGGATGGCCGCGGTCTGGTTAGGATTGGGCCTGGCAATTCTCGCCAATAGCCGGCCATTCGAAGGACTGATCTACGCAATTCTTCTGCTCGGAATCGCGTTCTGGAATCAAAGTGGGGCGGACGCCCTCGTCCGCGCGCGGCCCCTTGGTCGCGCTCGTCCGCTAACAGTGTCCGTTCTCTGGCCGGCAGTCCTGATTTTGCTGGCCACTGCAGCGGGAATGAGCTGCTATTTCCAGCGCGTCACCGGCCATCCACTGCTCATGCCTTACGTGCTTTACCGGAGCGGCGCAACGTCGGCTCCCCATTTTGTCTGGCAATCTCCGCGTCCGGCGCCGGTGTTTCATCACGACGAGCTGCGGAAATTCGACGACTGGGAGTTGGCCGGGTATCGCACTGCCCGCGCCGCGAACGTGTTGACTTGGACAGCCGATAGGGCTTGGACGAACTGGCGCTTTTTTCTCGGCGCGCTGTTCACCATCCCGATGCTTACTCTGCCATGGCTGTGGAAGAATCGCGATGCTCGCCTGTTGTTGATTGCAGCAACGCTATTCTTTCTGATGGCGCTATCGGCGCAGGTGTGGCAGTCGCCGCATTATGGGTCGCCGGCGACGGCGCTGTTTGCGTTGATCTTCACCATGGGAATGCGGCGCTTGCGATTGTGGACACCCGGCAAGATTCTGGTTCGCGCGCTGCCTCTCGCGGCCTTGCTGACGCTGGCAATCGACGCCGGTACGCGAAGTCCGGATGCGGCTGGCAGCCGTTGGACCACTGCGGGCAGCGCGGGCGTGCATCGCGCGGCAATCCGAAAAGGACTGATCGAAGCGGGAGGGCATCATCTGGCGGTGGTCCGCTACCAGCCGAATCACGACGTGCATGACGAGTGGGTTTATAACGACGCCGGCATCGACACCGCGCCCGTGGTGTGGGCGCGCGAGATGGGACCGCTGCGGGACGGCGCGCTGCTGCGCTATTTCAAAGGGCGCAGCGTTTGGCTGGTAGAGCCGGATGCAAGCCCGCCGCGGATTTCGCCGTATCCGGTTGGGAACGTCGCCGACCCGGATTCATTGCGGGCCGGAGTGCTGAGGCTCGCATCCGATGTGTGCGGCCGGGAGCCATGCAAGTTGAGTTGCGATCAATGGAATTATTTGTTGACGCAGTCAACAATTAAACCGGCGCCCAACGTAGACACCGGATGCGTCGCCGGCAACGATCGCGCCGCGGCGGTTTCTTTCGATCGTTGGTTCGCGTGGCTGCAAGGCGAGCGCTGATCCAACTTTCAGTTAATCCAAAGCACCGGCTGGCGAATGGGGACATTGCGGACGATCTCCTCCACCGTCGGCTCGGGATCTAATGTTCGCCAGAGGGCAATGTATTCGGGCTTCCCGAGCGCCAAGCCCGCGAACAACAGACTGCTGTGGCGCACCGGCCACTCCTTGAAATACATCACGTCCGGCGGATACGGCCATTTCTTTTTGTCGGCGATGAACGGGTACATGAATTCCATCGCCTTGCGCATATCCGCGAACAGATTATCGGAAGCGGAGGAAAGCGTTTGGCAAACGGTGGCCATCGCATCCAGATTGAACAAACAATAGCCGTAGGGTTTGGTGCGGCGCAACTCCTGCGGGAACCTGCCGTCGGGCGCGATCTGATTTGGGATCAGTACCGTCTTGTAGCGATCGCGGCAGAAGTCCGTGAGCTTCGCGTTGCCGGTGAAACGGGCGAACTCGGCCACCTGCATCACCCAGCAGGTTCCGTGATTATTCTTGGCGTCGCGTTCCTCAATGCCGTTCTTGCTGGTGGTCATCCACTCGAGATATGCGCTGAGCCATGCATGCAGGCCCGCGCGCTCGGCGTTTGGCAGCACACCGCCCGCTTCCAGTACGCTGGCCGCGCGAACCACTTCCACCAGATGGATGGTGTCGATGATTCCAGTGCCGCGTCCGGTGAAGCGTCCGTGAATGGCCTGCGCATATTGAAGGCTGGGATTCATGCGGGTTTCTTCGTGGATGAACCAGGCGCGCAAGTGGTCGGCGGCGTGGTCGGCGTAGCGGCGTTTTTTGGTGATGAGCCAGGCTGCGCTTAAGGCCGGCATTTGGACACTGAGCCGCATCAGCGCCTGCCGATGCGTGTTGAAATTATCGGGATTGCTCATCCCGTCGCGCTGAATATATGGACCGCCGGGGTTCGTTGGGTCGGGCCACCAATAGTCGCCTTCGGAAAAGTAGTCGTGCTTGCCGCCGGTGCTGCGCGAACTTTGAGTCGACGTGATGGTTACGGGGGGTTCACCAATATACTTGCCGGCGGCTTTGAGAATTCGTGCGCGGTCGATGGATTCGATGTCGAGACGTTCCTTGCCGCGAAGCCGGCCCGCGGCCGCGATGCTCGAAATGGCCAGAAACCGGCGGCGATTCATATAACGACTTTACCGCTAACGTGGGGCAGATTGGTAATCTGCGGCCGATTGGTAATCGGCCCGTCCGGTGAAGCTTCCAAGCGACAGGCCGATTAC
>DATDHK010000205.1:0-10132 GCA_036521635.1 Bryobacteraceae bacterium
ATAACAATACCGTGTACATGGGTTCGGCGGCGGGCGGCGTCTGGAAGACTACCGACGGCGGAGCCAATTGGAAACCCCTCACCGACAATCAGCCGTCATTGTCCAACGGATCCATCGCGCTGGATCCGGCCCATCCCGACACGGTGTACGTTGGCACCGGCGAAGAAAACTTTTCGTATGACAGTTACTACGGCGTAGGCATCCTGAAATCCACCGACGGGGGAAATACCTGGACCAATATCGTTGGCCCGTTCCTGCGCGCGAAAATCGGCGGGCTGGCCATCAATCCAAATAACACCCAGATCCTGCTGGCCTCCAGCACCCTCGGCATCTATCGTTCCACCGACGGCGCGGCCACCTGGACCCGCGTGCAGACCGGCACCGGCACCAGCGTTTTGTTCGACCCCACCAACAGCAATATCGCCTACGCCGGTATTGGAAATATCTTTGGGAGCACCTTGAATGGCGTCTATCGTTCTACTGACGGCGGCCAGACCTGGCAACGCTCGACGGGTTCCGGCGCCAACTCGCTGCCCACTACCAACGTCGGCCGTGTGGAAGTCGCCATCGCGCCCTCCACTCCGTCCACGCTCTACGCGGGCATTCACAACGATTCAACCGACAACCTTTTGGGTATTTACAAAACCACGGACGGCGGCAATACCTGGAACAATCTGAGCGCTCCCAATATCTGCCAGGGACTTGCGCAATGTTGGTACGACCTGACGCTCCGCGTGAATCCCAAGAATCCGGATATGGTGGTCGCCGCGGGATCGCTGAGAATGGCCAGGACTTTCGACGGCGGCTCAACCTGGACCCAAACCACCCTGCCTTACCTGGGCCCCAATCAAGTCCGCATTCACACGGATTGGCATTATCTGGCCTTCACGCCGGACGGCACGAAATTGTACGTCGCAAACGACGGAGGAATGTACAGCTCCACCGACATTTCCAATTCTCTACCCAACTGGACGGAGCTCAACGACACGCTGGCGATTACTCAGTTTTATCCCGGCCTCTCTATTCATCCGTCGGACGCAAGCATCGGCTTGGCCGGCACACAGGACAATCGAACGCAGCGCTTTTCCGGGAACATGAGTTGGAATGTCGTAACCTGCGGTGACGGAGGCTACACGGCGATTGATCCATCTCAGCCGTCATTCGCCATCGCGGCATGCACTTCCTCCAACAATCCCACAATCCAGCAAAGTTCCAACGCCGGCACTAACTGGATCTCCGCCCAATACGGCATTGACCGAAGCGCCAGCGAGCGGGTTGACTTCATCCCTCCCGTGACCATGGATGCGTCCAACGGACGGACGCTTTATTACGGGACATCCCGCGTTTGGCAGAGCCGCGACGGAGGTGGGAAGTGGTTGCCGATCTCGCCGGATGTAACAGGCGGGACGGTTGGAACGGTCCAGACCATCGCAGTGGCGCCGAGCGATTCGAACACGGTGTACGTGGGGTCGTCCGACGGGCTGAGAATAACGCAGGTCTCGTCCAAATCGCGGGTTCAGGTCTCCAACAACGCGTTGGCCGGCACGGGCGCGAGCTTTGCGGATCGCAGCAGCGGTTTGCCCACGAAAGTGATCACACAAATCGCCATCGATCCGATTGACCCGGCCACCGCGTACGCCGGCTTCTCCGGGTTCTCAACGGTAACGCCCACCGCGCATGTGTTCAAGACCACCAACAGCGGTCAAAACTGGACCGACATTAGCGGCAACCTGCCCGATGTTCCGGTGAACACGTTGGTAGTGGACCCCGACATAGCCAACACCATTTACATCGGCACCGATGCCGGTGTGATGGTAACCACGGATGGCGGCGTAACCTGGTCGAGCCTTGGAAATGGTCTGCCGCGCGTGGTGGTCCACTCGCTGGTTCTACACCGGAACTCCCGCACGTTGCGCGCGGCTACACATGGTCGCAGTGTGTGGGACATCCTGGTGCCGTTGGCTTCCAAGTCGCTGCAGCCTTCCATTGCGAGCGTCTCCCCGTCCACGGCGAACGCCGGCGGCGCGGACTTCTCCTTAACGCTTACCGGCGCCAACTTTGTCACCGGAACGAAGCTCCGTTGGAACGGGCTTAGCCGGCCGACGAATATTATCGACAGCACTCATCTGGTCGCGCAAATCGGCGCCGGCGATATCGCTCAAGTGGGGCGCGCCAGCATCGATGTCCTCAGCCTTTCGCGTGGAACGGGCGCCTCGAATTCCGTGGCGTTCAACATCGGTCCTTCGCCGGCCACCACGCCGGCCAGTTTTGTGAGCGCGGCCAATCCCACGGGCGGCAACCGGCTGGCGCCAGGGAGCCTCGCCTCCTTATACGGGACAAATCTTTCGGGAAGCGTTTCGGCGGCCGACTTCGCGCCCCCGCTTCCGGTGACGCTGAATGGAACGTCAATCACGATCGCGGGAACCGCGACGCCGCTATTGTACGTTTCTCCGGGCCAGATTAATTTGCAGGTGCCGTGGTTCGTAATCTCCGGACCCTCAACGGGCACGCTTACGGTGAACCAGGGGCAACTCAACGCCAGCATTAACGTCGTCTTGACGCCATTCGCGCCCGCGTTGTTTACCACCAACTCCGGGGGAAGCGGACAGGCGGCGGCTCTCATCAACAACACCGCCACACTGGTCGCGCCGGCGGGAGCTTTCCCGGGTTCGCGCCCGGCCGCCAAGGGCGAATTCATCCAGCTTTACTGCACGGGACTGGGGGACGTCACGAACCGGCCCCTCACGGGGGCCGCGGCCACAGACAGCCCGCTGTCAATGACGGCCAGTCCAGCTACGGTCACCATCGGCAGCGTCTCCGTGACCCCGGTTTTCTCAGGCCTGTCACCGGGATTTGTAGGACTCTACCAGGTGAATTTACAGGTCCCGCAGAATGCTCCGAGCGGCCCCGCGGTGCCAGTTGTTCTGACCATCGGCGGAGTTGCGTCCAATACGGCGACAATCGCGATCCAGTAGAGTAGTTTTTGGATTTTTCAAAAATTCTGATCCGCGCTACCAATTGGGTGGGCGACGCCGTGATGTGCCTGCCGGCGCTGGCCGTGATCCGCGAGCGGTTTCCGCGGGCGCACATCGCGATACTGGCGAAACCCTGGGTGGCGGATATCTATCGCAGGGAATCGTTCGCCGACGAAGTGATTTTGTACAACTCCGCGTCCCGCTGGAAAATGGCCGGCGAGTTGCGCGCCCGCCGGTTCGATTGCGCGATCCTTTTGCAAAACGCTTTCGAGGCAGCCTTGATCGCGTGGCTGGCCAGGATTCCCGTTCGCATCGGATATCAGCGCGACGGCCGGGGTCTGTTGCTCACGCGAGCGGTGGCCGTTCCGAAACGCGGCGAGATTCCGCGCCACGAGCGTTTCTATTATCTGGAACTGCTGCGCCGCGCGGGCATAATCGATCGGCTGCCGGAGAGCACCGCCATTCGATTGACCCCGCCGCCCGGTGGCCGCGGTGCGAGAATCATCGGGGTCAGCCCGGGGGCCGCGTACGGCAGCGCCAAGCAATGGCTGCCGGAGCGATTTGCCGAAGCGGCCGGCGCGCTGGCAGCGGCTCGCGGCGCGTCGATTGCTTTATTCGGATCGCAGAGCGAGCGGAGGCTTTGCTCACAGGTGACCGCGTTACTGGCGGACCACGATGTCAGCAATTATGCCGGCGAAACGACGCTGGCGCAGTTCATCGAGCTGGCCGCCCAGTGCGAGCTGTTTCTGACCAACGATTCCGGTGCGATGCATATCGCGTCCGCCCTGGGCGTTCCGACGGTGGCGATCTTTGGCGCCACCGATGACTTGGCGACCGGCCCAACTGGCGCGCACGCCCGGGTAGTCCGGCAACAAGTAGAATGCAGCCCATGCCTGCTGCGCGAATGCCCCATCGACCACCGCTGCATGACGCGCGTAAGCGCGGACCGCGTAATAAAGGCGGCCCAGTCCCTACTGCTAGACTAGTGGCTTCCGTTCGGATCGATAACATTGGACACCCGATCGAAAATCATCCCGCGAGAAGAAGCCCGCCAGCGCACGAGCAACACCCGCGTCCTATGGTTGGCCGGCCACTTCGATCCGCTCCTCGCCGAACACGCCCGAAGACTACGCGAGCGCGCCGCCCCCGGCCAGACATTGATAGTAGAAATAACCAACCCCGAGAATCCTTTGTTATCCCAGCAGGCCCGCGCGGAACTAGTGGCGGCCCTGGCGGCGGTCGACTACGTAGTGCTCGGCAACGGCGCACACTCCGACGACGCGTCCATCACCGAGCGCTTTATCCAACACGTGCTGGCCCGTCATCGCGCGGAAGGCAGCCAATGAACGGCCCACGCATTTTGGTGCTCCGGCTCGGCGCGATGGGCGACGTGGTGGCCGCGCTTCCCGCAGTCGCAAGCCTGAAGCACAGCATCCCGCATTCGAAGATCACCTGGGTCATCGAGCCGCGATGGAGCCCGCTGCTCGAAGGCAATCCGTACATCGACTCGGTGATGCCTCTGGAGCGCCGGAGTCTTTCCGGACTCAGAAAAGCCTGGCGGGATCTACGGGCCGCCCGCTTCGATCTCGCTGTCGATTTTCAGGGACTGATCAAGTCGGCGCTGGTCGCGGCTATCGCCCGGCCGGAGCGGATATTCGGATTCAGCGCGGCCTATGCGCGCGAGTCGCCCGCTTCGTGGTTTTACTCGACCAAAGTTCAGATCCGGTCTTATCACGCGGTGGAGCGCAATCTGGATTTGGCGGCGGCCGCGGGCGCGTCCAGCATATTGCGCACGTTTCCCCTTCCTGTAGGCAAGCCGGAAGGCCACTTGCCTGAGAGTGATTTTGTGCTGGCAAGTCCACTGGCAGGATGGGGCGCCAAGCAGTGGCCGATGGAGAATTACACAAAACTCGCCGCGAGTTTGCAGCACGAGTGCGGACTCAAGTTGGTTTTGAACGCCGCCGAGGCGATTCATGTCGAAGGCGCGGAATCGCATGTGTCCGGGATTTCGGGTTTGATTCATGCGACTCGAAGGGCCGTGGCGGTGATTGGCTTGGACAGTGGCCCGATGCACTTGGCGGCGGCGTTGGGAAAGTCGGGCGTGGCGATCTATGGGCCTACCGATCCGGCGCGGCACGGGCCATACGGCGGCACGTTCACTGTGCTGCGCAGCCCGTCGGCGGTGACGACGTATCGCAGGTCGGCCGAGCCTGATCGAAGCATGCGGGCGGTGACTCCGGATCAAGTTTTTGCTGCGCTTGAACCGATACTTGCCGCGGCGAACCGACGCCGATGAGCATCGACTCTTGTTCTTTTGTGGGGCAGGTTGATAACCTGCGGCGGATTGGTAATCCGCCTTGTGTTGATTCGGAATTATTTACGGGCCGATTGCCAATCGGCCGCAGGTTACCAACCTGCCCCACATGAGTGTGTTCCCAAAACCGTACGCCGACGCGGTTGCGCGTCTGCGTGTGGCCAGCGGTTTCGTCCTGTTACTGGCATTCGCGTGGCTCTCACATCCGGACGCACAATCCCTAACCGTCGGCTTGCCCGTCTCAGCGATTGGGCTGCTACTGCGCGCCTGGGCCACGGGGCACCTTGAAAAGAACACACGACTGACTGAGAGCGGACCCTATGCCTTCGTGCGGAATCCGCTATACCTGGGGACCCTTCTCGTAGCCGCGGGCTTCGCGATCGCATCGCAGCGCTGGCTGCTCGCCGGCCTCTTCGCCGCGGTGTTCCTGCTGATCTACCTGCCGGTCATCGAACTGGAAGAACAGCACCTCCGCAAGCTGTTCCCAGACTTTGCAGACTACGCGAAACGCGTGCCGCCGCTCTGGCCGACATTTCACCCGGCGAAGTCGAACGGCCGATTTCAATGGCGCCTCTATGTACACAACCGCGAGTATCAAGCGCTGCTCGGATTCTTAGCGGGCGCGGCATTCCTTGTATTCTGGAAGTAATGTGCGGCATCGTCGGCTACATCGGTAATCGAAAAGCTGTCCCCATCATCCTCGACGGGCTCCGCCGCCTGGAATATCGCGGCTACGACTCCGCCGGCATCGCCGTCCTCAATGGCGACAATCGTCTGTCTGTCCGCCGGGCGTCCGGCAAGCTGCGCAACCTGGAAGAGGCCATCCGCATAAATCCGGTCGACGGACCCTACGGCATCGGCCACACCCGCTGGGCCACGCACGGCCGGCCCACCGAGGAGAACGCGCATCCACATCGCGATTGCACCGGCGACATCGTCGTGGTTCACAACGGCATCGTCGAGAATTATCTGCAGCTCAAGCACCAGTTGCAACTCGAAGGACACAAGTTCGTCACCGAAACCGACACCGAAGTGATCGCGCACCTGGTGGAGAAGCACTTCGACGGAAATCTGGAGGAAGCCGTCCGCAAGGCGGTGAAGGAGCTGACCGGCGTGTTCGCTCTGGGCGTGATTGCCAGTTCCGATCCAAACAAAATCGTGGCGGCGCGTTCCGGCCCTCCGGTCGTGATCGGCATCGGCGATGGAGAGTATTTTGTCGCTTCGGACGTGCCCGCGATCCTGAGTCACACACGCGACATGTTTTTCCTCGACGACGGGGACCTTGCCGTTCTCACACCGGAAGGCGTCCAGCTAACCGGCTTCGACGGCCGCCGCGTCCATCGCCATGTGCAGCACATTTTGTGGGATCCGATCATGGCGGAAAAGGGCGGCTACAAACACTTCATGCTCAAGGAAATTTTTGAGCAGCCGCGCGCCGTTCGCGACACCATGCTGGGACGAGTGGGCCAGGAATCCGGCCGTATTTTTCTCGACGAAATGGATATCGCCCCCAAAACTTTCCGGGAATTCGAGTCCATCAAAATCGTTTCCTGCGGCACCAGTTGGCACGCGGCGCTGGCGGGCAAATTCATGATCGAGAAGCTGGCGCGCATCCCGACCGAAGTGGATTACGGCAGCGAATTCCGGTACCGCGATCCCATCGTTTCGGGCAAGGATCTCACTATCGTAATTTCGCAATCGGGCGAAACGGCGGACACCCTGGCGGCGCAGCGCGAGTGCAAACAGAAAGGATCGAAAACGCTGGCGATTTGCAATGTGGTGGGCTCCATGCTCACGCGCGAAGCCGACGGCAGGCTGATGACGCACGCCGGCCCCGAGATCGGCGTGGCCGCGAGCAAGACTTTTACGTCACAACTGACGGCGCTCTTCATCCTGTCCATGTACCTGGGCCAAGTGCGCGAAACGCTTTCGGCTGGAGCCAGCGCCACGCTGGTGCAGGAACTGGTTCGGCTGCCGGGCAAGCTGGAAACGATCCTCAGCCGCGGCTCGATCTATGACGACATCGTGAAGAAACTGTTCCGCTCCACGGATTTTCTGTTCCTCGGCCGCGGCGTTCATTTTCCGATCGCGCTCGAAGGGGCGCTCAAGCTCAAGGAGATTTCCTACATTCACGCCGAAGGCTATCCGGCCGGTGAGATGAAGCATGGCCCCAATGCGTTGATCGATGAAAATCTTCCCGTGGTGGTGCTGGCCACGCGCGATCCGGATAGCGATGAGAGCCGCACGCGCTACGAAAAAACGCTGTCCAATATTCAAGAGGTGCGGGCGCGCAGCGGCATCGTGATCGCGGTGGCTTGTGAACCCGACGCCGAAGAGGTTGGCAAGCTTGCGGATTTCCAGATTACAATTCCGCCCACGACTGAATTGCTGCTGCCCATCCTCGAAATTGTGCCGCTGCAATTGCTGGCGTATCACATTGCGGTGCGCCGGGGCTGCGACGTGGATCAGCCGCGCAATCTCGCCAAGAGCGTGACGGTCGAGTGAAGCAGCAGACCCATCAGATCCATATTGCGACTCACGGCAAGGGGCTGTATGAATTCACGCATGAGATCGAAACGTGGTTGCGGGGAGAACACGCGAAGACCGGACTGCTGACGGTTTTCTGCCAACATACTTCCGCATCGCTGGTGATTCAGGAAAATGCCGACCCCGATGTAGTGGCCGACCTCGCCGACTTCTTCACGCGGCTGGTCCCGGAAGACACACATCTATACCGGCACACGGCCGAGGGCGCCGACGACATGACCTCGCACATCCGCTCCGCTCTTACGCAGACGCAGCTCTCGATTCCGATTCACAACGGAAAACTCGCGCTGGGCGCCTGGCAAGGCGTGTACCTTTTCGAGCATCGAGTGCGCCCGCACCGGCGAAGCGTGGTGCTGCACTTGCTCGCCGAATAGTCATGCGCAGGGCCGGCCGCTATGTCATCCGCGGACTGGCGGCCATCGGATTTCTTTACGTGTTGGTGAGCGCGACGCCGATCGACCGGTGGTGGATCCGATTCCTTGCGGGTCCGTGGAACGATCCGAAGGGCGAGGTGCTGATCGTGCTTGGCGCGGATTCCGTAAGGGATGTAATTGGCAGCGCTTCTTATTGGCGAAGTGTTTACGCCGTGCGCGTGTGGCGCGACGGAGGGTTCCGCGAAGTGATCGTCTGCGGTGGACCGGGTGGAGACGAAGCCGCGATTTCAGAACGGATGCGGGATTTCATGGTTTCGCAAGGAGTTCCCTCGGCGGCAATTCGCGTCGAAACGGTGTCTCATAGCACGCGCGAAAATGCGCTTTTTTCCAAACCGTTGATCGAGGCAGCGTCCGGCAGGAAGATCTTGCTGACGAGCGACTATCACATGTTTCGAGCCTACCGGGTATTCCGGAAAGCGGGCATAGACGTGGAGCCGCGTCCGGTGCCGGATGCTTTAAAACAAATCAGCGCCTGGGAGACTCGTTGGTCCGTGTTCGTGAATTTATGCGCGGAAACAGCTAAGATCGGGTACTATTTCGCGCGCGGCTGGATTTGAGAGTTTATGAAACGGGCTGGGCCACGGGCTTCTTGGCCCGCTCCACTTTCATATCTTTCGACTTTTGCATTTTCTTCTGGAAGCGGTCTACGCGGCCCTCGGTGTCCACCAGCTTTTGGCGGCCGGTGAAGAACGGATGACAGGCGGAGCAGATTTCCACGCGGATATCGCCCTTGTGGGTGGATCGTGTTTTAAAGGTGCTTCCACAAGCACAGGTGACGTTGACTTCGTCGTAGGCAGGATGAATCCCGGCTTTCATTGCGGTTGAATCCTTTCAGCTATCTTTTTCTCCAGTATAACAGGGTTGGGAAATTGGGAACACGAGGAACACGGGGAACACAAAGGAATTCGAGGAACACCGAGGCCATGAAGGTAACTGGTCCGATGTCGCGTTGTTCCGAGCGGAACTTACGCGGCGCTACTTGCGTCTTAGCTGGCATGTACCGGTTCGGCGTAGCATTTCTTCTTGCGTGCGTGGCATTCGCCGCCGACGATCCTGTCGAATTGATACGGCGTTCCATTGACGCCAATCAGGCCAACGCGAAGAAGGCGCGCCAGTATACGTACCAGGAATATCGCGTCAAGACGGAACGGGACGCCAAGGGCAAGGCCGGCGACAGCGAGTCGCACACCTGGGACATCATCGCACTCGAAGGCTCCACCTATCGCAAGCTGATCCTGAAGAACGGCAACCCGCTCTCGGAAAAGGAACAGAAAAAAGAGGACGACAATCTCCGCAAAGAGACCGAACGACGCAAGCATGAGAATGCGGAGCAACGCAAGCGGCGCTTGTTCAACTACTCCTACAGCCACACGATTCCGTATCCGAAGCTGAACGAAATTTATACATTTCGCGCGCTGCCGGACGAGGAAATCGGCGGGCGGCGGACCACGCCGTTAGAAGGCATTCCGAAGCCTGGCTTCCAGCCACACACCGACGATGAGAAAGAAGCCGTCAATTTCCGGCTAACACTGTGGCTCGAACACGAAGAATATTATCCGGTCAGAATCGGGATCGAGATCATTACCGATCGCTCGCGCTTGCAGAAGGGGACCGCGTTCCGGATCGACTTCGATAAGGTCAACGACGACGCCTGGATGCCGCAGCGCAACGAGTCGCACTTTTCGCTGCGGCCAATGCGCCTTTTCACCGCACGCGGCGACCAGATCATTACCTATTCCAAGTTTCAGAAGTTTCAAGTGGAATCAAAGTTCCTGACTGAAGAAGCGCGCCAGCCTTAATCCAATCGCGATAGCATGGTGGTGACATGGCACGCAGGCTGTTTGCCGATGAACCGGTGAAGT
>DATDHK010000206.1:0-4959 GCA_036521635.1 Bryobacteraceae bacterium
CGGCTGGTTTCTTCGGAGAAGGACAACGGCGCAATGAAGCTGATGCTGCAAGGGCCCGCCGGCCTGCCAACCATGCTCGCGGCAAAAGGGCTGATTCTGATGGCGGCGTGGGTGATCGCCTGGATTCCGGGATTTGCCGCGCTCCTCTTATGGAAGCTGTATGGCGGCTCGGTGTATGCGCCGGAATTGTTGAACCTGCTACTGGGCCACCTGCTGCGCGTGATTCTCAGTACGGGGGTTGCCGTTGCCGCCGCCGCAATCACCATCGGAGCCGCGAGCGGCGCAATCGTCACCATAGGATTCACGGTGGGCACGTGGGCGCTCGATTTTGTGGCCGCGGGACGCGGTGGACTTCTGCAGACTCTGGGCGCATACACGCCCACCGCGGCGCTGCGGGTTTTCGAGCAAGGCCAGCTCCGCCTCAGCATCGTGCTGGTGTTGCTGATTGCCGGTATCGGTGGTTTTGCGATCGCGGAAGTCTGGTTGCGGCCGGGGCGCGACCGGCGAGCGCGCCATCGGGGTTCAATCGTTGCAGGCGTGGCGATTTGCGCGGCGCTATGGGCCGGGTCGCTTCCGCGAGCCAGTTGGGATCTCAGTGAAAATCGCCGCAATTCCTTTTCGCCCTTCGCTGAAGCAGCGCTGGCGAAGATTGGCCATCCACTGCGCGTGACAGTCTTCCTGGCCCCCGAAGATCCGCGATTGATGGATTTGGACCGCGGCATCCTGAGCAAGCTGCGGCGCATTGTTCCCCGGCTGGATGTCGACTACGCCGCCCACAGCCGGTCGGGCCTCTTTGAGTCCGGCGATCATTATGGTGAAGTCTGGTACGAGTTGGATGGACGAAAAGTAATGAGCCGATCCACCACGGAGCCGGTGGTCTTAGACACGCTATACAAGCTGGCGCAGATTGCCCCGCCCGCGCAACCTGAGCGAAACGACTATGCGGGACATCCGCTGCCCGCCGATCCCACAGGTGCGGCGTGGATCTTCTATGGACTCTGGCCGGTAGTGTTCGTCCCATTGTGGTGGCAGCGTATGCGTTATATTTAGCTGGAATGACCAAATTTTTCATTAGTGCGCTCTGCATTTTTTCGGCGGCCGCAATGGCGGAATCCGTGCGGGTGGACGTCGCCAAGGACAAGGCGGGAAGCGAGCCGGTCAATTTTGTGGCGATGGTCGGCAATTGGGTGGTCGCTCAGGACGGCGGCAAGAACGTCCTGATGGTGGACGGCAGACAGTGGAAGAAAGGCCAGCCGGCCGGTGGACTGGCGGACAAAGCGCGTCTGATCTATGGATCGCGGCACGAAGAATTTATCGACAACGTGAAAGCGTTCGCTTACTTCCCTTATGCCGTGGCGCAGGGCATCGACGATTTCCGCAACGGCGAAATCGGCATGCGTTTCCAACTGATCGACGGGCAGCTCGATCAATGCGCGGGCATTCTTTTCAATCTCAAAACCAATGGCGACTACCTCACGGTGCGCTTCAACGGCAAGGAAGACAACCTGGTGTTGTGGACGTTCAACAAGGGTAAGCGCAGCTTCGTCAAGAAAGGCTCCGAGGACATGCCGCTCGGGATGAAGCAATGGCACAGCATGAAAATATCCATCAAAGGCACGAAGCTGGAGGGATATCTGAACGGCAAGCTGCTGCTGCAATACACGTTGGCCGAGCCCGTTACTGGTAAGGTAGGAGTGTGGTCGAAGACCGACAGCGTTAGTTACTACGACGACTACACCGTGAATGCCGCCCCTTAGAAAACTTAATTGCGCCCCGCTGTTGCTCCTCTTCGTTCAGTTGAACGCGGTTCAACCAGCCAAAGCTTATTCGGTACTCACTCACGAAGCCATCATCGACCGGAGCTGGAAGCCCGAAATCCTGCCGTTGCTGCTGGCCCGCTTTCCGGACGCCACCGAAGAACAACTGCGCGACGCGCATGCGTATGCCTACGGCGGAGCGATTTTGCAGGACATGGGCTACTATCCGTTTGGAAGCAAATTCTTCAGCGATTTGGTTCATTACACGCGCAGCGGCGATTTCGTGGCTTCGCTGATTCGGAACTCGCAGGACGTGAACGAATACGCCTTTGCGTTAGGCGCGCTGGCGCATTACGCCGCGGATAACCTGGGCCATCCGGTGGCCATCAATCGAGCCGTGCCCTTGATGTATCCCAAGCTTCGCGCGAGATATGGAAACCTGGTGACGTACGAGGACGATCCGGTATCCCACCTCAAAACGGAATTCTCATTCGACGTCATCGGCGTCGCCGAAGGCCAATACGCTCCGGGAGCCTATCATGACTTCATCGGTTTTAAGGTTTCGAAGGATCTGTTGGACCGCGCGTTCCAGGACACCTATTCACTTCCCCTGAAAGATCTGTTTCGCGACCTTGACCTGGCCCTGGGAACTTACCGCTACACTGTGGCTCAGATTATCCCGGAAATGACCAAGACGGCGTGGCACGCCAAGAAGGACGAGATTCAGAAGCTGCAGGCCGGCATCACGCGCCGAAAGTTCGTCTATCGGCTGTCCAGGACGAAATACGAGAAAGAGTGGGACGGGAAATACGAAAAACCCGGCTTTGGGGCGCGATTCCTGTCGTGTCTCTTTCATATCATGCCCAAGATCGGTCCCTTCAAAGCGCTGGCTTTCAAAGTACCCACGCCCGAGGCGGAGAAGTTGTTCGTGGGGAGCTTCAACGACACCATGGAGCGCTATCGTGTCCTGCTGGGCGAAGTCCGGGACAAGCGTCTGAAGTTGGAAAACCAGAATTTCGATACCGGCCGCCCAACCCGAAAGGGTGAATACAAGAAGGCCGACGAGACTTATGAGAAGTTGCTCGAACACATCGCCGGCGCCCCGAACAACATTTCTATTGAGCTACGAACCAACATCCTCGGTTTCTACGGAAGCTTCTCTCCAACATCGGAAAAAGCCCGTGGTGTTTTGGAGACGTTGCGCAAACCGTGAATTCTTTCTCTCAAACAAATGGCTAACGTCGTATCCCACTGATAAAGGTAAAGATTTTTTTCCACGTAACACGCAAGAGAGCTCAAAGTTAGGCGCTTTCCCGGCCCCGGCGGCGCGCCACTTCGCGCGGGTGAAAATGAGGCGCAGAATTTCGCAGCCGAATTCTGTTTTCTTGCGTCCAACATGGCTAAGGATTGGTGCATTGGGGTGATTAGACCGAACTCAAGGGCTGACAAGCTCGTCTTTCAGACCATCTCGTCTTCGTCTCAACAGGTTTCGCGCACCGTCCAGTTTGGCTCGTTCGAAGTGAGGCTTGACACCGGCGAGCTTCGAAAGAGCGGCATCCGGATTAACCTGCAGGGCAAGCCGTTTCAGATCCTGCAGGCTCTGCTGGCGCGGCCGGGTGAAGTTGTCACCAGGGAAGAACTGCAGAATCGTCTGTGGCCGGGCGACAGCATGGTGGATTTTGAGAGCGGCCTGAACACCGCGGCAAACCGGTTGCGGCTCGCTCTGAGCGACTCCGCGGAGAATCCGCGCTTTGTCGAAACGGTGGCTCGCATCGGGTACCGCTTCGTGGCCACGGTAATCGAACTGCCGGTACAGCCGGCGGAAGCACCCTCGCCCGCGCCAGACGCTTCACTGCCCACGCCGCCCGCGGTTGTGGCCGAGCCGGAATCGCACAGCTCGAGGTGGAGGGTCATGATCGGCGCCGCCGTCTTCCTCACCGCAATCGTTTCCCTGACCCTCTGGTCCAGGCATCAGCCGGTTCAGCCCACTTTTCAGCAAGTCACTTTTCGCTCTGGAAACCTGGCGGGCGCGCGATTTGGCCCGGACGGCGAAACAATACTCTACAGCGCAAACTGGGACGCCGCCGGAAACCGGCTCTATCTCGCGAACACAGTCAGTCCGGAATCGAGGGCCCTGGATTTCAAGAACGCCAGGCTGGCCAGCGTGTCGTCGTCGGATGAGCTGGCGCTTATTACGACGGATTATTCACCGCACCAGAATCAGGCGATGCTTTCGCGGGTTCCTTTGAACGGCGGCTCTCCGTTGACAATCGCCTCCGGCATCGCGGGCGCCGACTGGGCGCTGGATGGAAAAAACCTGGCCATATTTCGGATTGGCGGACGCGAGTCCGTCATCGAATATCCGATCGGAAAAGTTTTGTATCGAACGGCCGGCACCCTTTCCGACCTTCGCATTTCGCCGCGCGGCAATGAAATCGCTTTCCTGGAACATCCGTTACGAGGCGACGATGGCGGGCTGGTAAAACTGATAGACAACCGCGGGAATGCGCGCGACTTGTCCACCGGTTGGGCGAGCGTGGGCGGCCTGGCATGGTCCCCATCGGGCCGCGAAATCTGGTTTACCGCCGGGCAGACGGGCATTCGGCGCGCGCTCTATGCGGTGACGTTGGATGGCTCGGTTCGCCGCATCGCCAGCGTTCCGGGTACGCTGACGCTCTTCGACATTTCGAAAAAGGGCCGGGTTCTTCTGGGTATAGATCGGAGCCGCCTGATGATGGCGGGGGCATTCCGCAATCAAGCAGGCGAATCCGTCGAGCGGGATCTTTCGTGGTTTGACTGGTCGCACGCCGTGGATCTCTCCGCGGACGGCCGGCTTCTGCTCTTCGACGAAACCGGCGACGGGGGCGGGCCGAACCACAGCGTCTATCTGCGCAATCTTCAAACCGATAGCACCGTTCGCTTGGGCGACGGACAGGCGGTGGCCTTGTCGCCCGACCTCAAGTGGGCGCTGGCGTTGAACCCCAGGAAGCCCACGTTCTTGAACGTGCTCCCAATTGGACCCGAGGCGCCGCGCAGCCTGGCGGGTCATGGACTGAAATATAATTGGGCGCGCTATTTCCCCGACGGCCAACGGCTGCTGGTGGCGGGCAGCTTTCCGGGAAAACCGCTTCGCCTGTTTATTCAGTCGGTGAATGGCGGCGAACCCGTGCCCTTGAATCCTGATATTTTCCTGGGCTACCCC
>DATDHK010000207.1:0-9061 GCA_036521635.1 Bryobacteraceae bacterium
ATGGAGAGCTTCTCCGTCATCTGGGTGCAATTGCCGCTGCTGTGCTCCATATTTATCGCTTCGCCATGGATCGTCTGGCAACTTTGGGCGTTCATCTCGCCTGGACTGTACAAGAAGGAGCGCCGGTGGGCCATGCCTTTCGTGCTCCTGACCGCCGGCCTGTTCATCGGCGGCGGCCTGTTCGCCTACTTTCTTGCTTTCCGTTTCGGCTTGGAATTCCTGCTTGGAATCGGCATGAACAACGGGGTCAACCCGGTGGTTTCCATCACCGAATACTTCGATCTCTTCGTCAACGTCACGCTGGGCGTGGGGCTGGTTTTCGAATTGCCGGTCCTGATCTTCCTGCTGACGCTGCTGCGGGTGGCTTCGCCGCGGTTCCTGCTGCGCCACTCGCGCTACGCCATCCTGGTGATCGTCATCATTGCCGCCATCGTCACTCCCACGCCGGACGTTTTCAACCTGATGCTGTTCGCCATTCCGATGTGTGCGCTGTTCTTCGTTGGAATCTTCGCCAGCTTCATTCTGGTGATGAAGCGCGAAGGCAGGGCGTTCCCCTGGAAGACGTTCATAGGGATCGTGGCGGCCATTCTAATCCTTGTTGGGCTGATCGTCGCAGCCATTCTATATTTCCATTTGCACTTCATCCGGAAGTGGCCCTTCCTGACCCAGTAGTCATATGTAATATCCGGAGACAGCCGAAGTCCACGAAGACGAAGGCATGCTCCAGATGTCCTTCATGGAACATCTGGATGAGCTGCGGTCCCGTATCCTGAAGGCCGTTTAGGGCTCTTGATCGCCTTCGCAGCCAGCTTGGCGTTCGCGGGCCGGTTGTGGGAGATCGTCAGCGAGCCGGCGACCTCGGCACTGGAACATTTGCATGTCGTTCCACCGAAGCTGGCCGCGCTGAAGCCCATGGAGAGCTTCACCGTTATCTGGGTACAATTGCCGCTGTTGTGCTCCATCTTTCTTGCATCGCCCTGGATTGTTTATCAGCTTTGGGCCTTCGTCGCTCCAGGCCTGTATAAGAAAGAGCGGCGCTGGGCCATGCCTTTCGTGCTGCTCACCGGCGGACTGCTCATCGGCGGCGGCCTGTTCGCTTACTTTTTGGGTTTCCGCTACGGTCTGGAATTCCTGCTGGGCATCGGCATGAGCAACGGCGTCGTTCCGGTAGTCTCCATTAGCGAATACTTCGATCTCTTCGTCGACGTGACCCTGGGAGTGGGGCTGGTTTTCGAATTGCCGGTGCTGATCTTCCTGCTCACGCTGCTGCGGGTTGCTTCGCCGCGGTTCCTGCTGCGCCACTCGCGCTACGCAATCCTGGGGATCGTGCTCATCGCGGCCATCGTCACGCCCACGTCGGATATGTTCAACCTGATGCTGTTCGCCATCCCGGCGTGCACGCTGTATTTCGCGGGAATCGGCGCCAGCCTCATTTTGGTGATGAAGCGCGAGGGCAGGCCGTTGCCGTGGAAGAAGTTCATAGCAATCGCGTTGGCGGTCCTGATCGTTATCGGGCTAATGATCGCGGCCATTGTATACTTCCACCTGCACCTCACCCGGACGTGGCCGTTTCTGATAAAGTAACGGAACACCCAGTACTATGTGGCTTCGTTTTGTCGAAATAATCTGCCGGAAGGCTAGGTTTCAGCCTGGAATCGTTCTACTATGAAAGATCCCGATTCTGGAAGGCGGAGCGATGGACGTTAACAAGACTCTGCAAGAGCTTTACGAAGAACGAAGGCGATTGGATATGGCCATCGCCGGTCTCGAGGCGCGCCAGCGTGCACTGGCCAAGATCTCGTCGCCGGGCCGCCGTGGGCGAAAAACGATGAGCGAAGAGGAACGGCGGGCAGTATCGATAAGAATGGCGAAATATTGGGAAGCCCGGAAAGCCGCCCAGACCGCGGCCGAACCACCGGGCCCCGCCGGCGCCAATCGCTAGCGCTTAAAAAACCACAGCCAGAAGTATTGCTCGCCCGCGCCGTGCCGGTAACGCGGGTCAAAACCACAACGAAAAGCCATGTCCACCGCCTGCCGCTCCGAAAATGGAGCGCCCAGCCAAGTATCGTCGGGCTGGGTTTCAAGCGTGCTGTCGCCCTGGACCTGGAATTTGAAGAGTCCGCCCGGCCGCAGCAGGCGCTGCACTTCACCAACGTAATTTTCGATGATCTCCCGGCTCGGAATGTGCTGGAACACAATGGAGGAAAACGCAAAGTCGAATTGCAGGTTCGGAACCACCGCCAGATCCTTGCCGTTGTTTTGATACACGAACGCCTTCGGAAAATCGCGCAACGCCTCGGTAGCCAGCCGGACCATCTCGCCGCTGACATCAACGGCATGCACTTCACCGAAAAGCTTGGCAAGCGCCCTGGTCACGCGGCCGGCGCCGCAGCCGATCTCGAGCACGCGCATCTCGCCGGGGGCCTTGCCCTGGCAGATGTTGCCCATGTCCGTCAAAATTTCTTCGGCGACGGTCCGCTCGCCGGATGCGAAGAATTCCTCATCGGTCCACGCGGTGTTCGCGGTGTTCACATAGTGGCGGGCGTTCTCGCGGGCGCGCTGGTCCCAGTCTTCCCGCATCTTTTGTAGTTGCTGTTCCACGTCGACATCACTCATGATTCGCGTTCCATTCTTGCATAACGATTAAGCGCCCGTGGTTTGCCAGAGCGGCGTGGGATCGAATGAGCTATGGAGTCAGCACGAGCACTCCCTGATCTTCGTCGCGCAAAACGCAGCAACCCGAATTGCTTGGCTGCGGATCAACTGTTCGGCAACCATGCGACTCATGGTCGATTCTACCTCGCTCTGGTGGCGGGATGCGCGGTGATTGGATGTTCTTGCACGCGATCCACCAGTCATTCCGCCAGCCGCGCGAGCGCCTCGGCCAGCACCAGTGCGCCATCGGCGATCGCTTCCGGCGACGCATACTCGTCGGGACGATGGCTCACGCCTCCCCGGCAGGGAATGAACAGCATCGCCACCGGCGCGACCCGCGACATAAATAGCGAGTCGTGGTACGCCCGGCTGATCATCCGGTCAAAGAGCAACCCGTGAGTCTCGCACGCTGCCGCGAGCGTGGCCACCACGGCCGGATCGCATTGGGCGGGCGGGTCGGCGTTTACGAGTTCAGTCCGGACGGCGACACGACGCCGCGATCCAATCTCCGTGCACGCCGCCGCCAGTTTATCGAGGACGGAATCGCGCCGCGCCTGGTCGATGTCGCGAATATCCACCTCGATCCGTACCCGGCTCGGAATACTGTTGACGGCGCCGGGGAAAACCTCGCACACGCCCACCGTGCCGACCGTATCCTCGGAACCCGTGGATCTGGCGAGTGATTCGACCGCCAGTGCGATCTCCGCGGCCGCCAGGAAAGCATCCCGGCGGTCCGGCATCAGAACGGCTCCCGCGTGCCCCCCTTCTCCTTCAATCCAAATCTTGAGACTTGCGGGCGCGGCAATCGCGGTCACGACGCCGGCCGGAACTTCTCGCTGCTCCAGCAGCGGACCCTGCTCGATGTGCATCTCGACAAATGCCGAGTAATAACCGGAGGCCAGCCGAACGCCGGAAAGCGGACCAACGTAGCCAGCGGCAGCGCGAACTTCGCCGAGCGCCTTGCCGTCGCGATCCTTCAGACGTTCATCGCAGGAAGCATCCAGCAGACCAGCCAGCAACCGGCTTCCCAGACAACCGATACCAAATCGCGTCGGTTCTTCCGAAGTAAAGATCAGCAGCTCGATCGAACGGCGCGGGCGAAACCCGGCGCGCATCAAGGCGCGTATCGCTTCGAGACCGCCCAGCACTCCCACTATCCCGTCGTAGCGCCCTGCATTCGGGATCGCATCGATGTGCGACCCGGTTCCAACCGGCGCGAGGCTGGCATCTTGGCCCACCCAACGCGCGAAGGTATTGCCGGCGGCGTCCTCGCGCACAATCAGCCCGGCTTCGCGGCAGAGCCGCTTCACGAATTCCCGTGCGCGAAGGTCCGCCTCTGTGAAGACCACGCGCGTAACTACCGGCGCCGGCGCTTCAGAGATTTGGCCGAGAGCTTCCAATTCCCGACTGAGCCGGTCCCGATCGATGACAAGATTCATCTTTGCGGATGCCGATTCCAATCCTTGTAGATCAGGTATTTTGCCGGAGTCTTTCCCAGCGCCCCAAACCACTGCGGGCAGTAAGGGGCCATCCAGATGAAGTCGCCCGCCGTGACCGGGTACCAGTGGTCGCCCAAGCGATAGATGCCGCCCCCGGAAAGCATGAGCATCCCGTGTTCCATCACGTGAATCTCGACCATCGATAAGGATGCGCCCGGCTGATAGGTCATCGTGTTCACCGCGAAATCGAAAGCCGGATCATCGGGAAGCAGCGTGCGAACCAGCAGGCCCTCGTCACCCATCAAAGGCTTGGCCTCGACGCGGCTCTCTTGCCCCGCCAGGAAATCGGGGGCCTGCACATCGCTCAAATTGAAATAAGGTTTTTCGATCACCACGGCGCGCGCGGCGCCTTTTGCGGAGATCGCGGCGTCACTCGCGGGCGGGAGGTAAGCATAGTGGTCCGCCGTGAAGCTTCCACCGCCAATATCCAACTCGCCCTCCAAAACGTAGACGAAACGTTGTCCGGCCGGCGGTCCCAATTTGCCGCCTTGCTCGAACTCGGCGGTGTACTGAGTGAACGCCGCCCCTCCGGCGGGGGCGATATGAACGATCGCCGTCGCGCCCTGCATGCCGGGAAGCGGCGCGCGGACGAACGTGTCGGGGGTCTGCAAAAGGTGGTCGGCGCGATGAACGCTGCGAGTGTATCCAAGCTCGTGCATGTGGAACTACGATACCTCGGATTCCTGTAATTTTTCGAGGAATGCTTTTCCGGCCAGAAGCGCCGCCGCGACGTCCTCAGGCCGCACGGACTCATCCGGATGATGGCTGATGCCGCCCGGACTGCGTAGGAACAACATCGCCGCCGGCATTCGGCCGGCCATGATCATTGCATCGTGACCCGCGCCGCTGACCATCTGGTGCACCGGGTAACCCGAGTGCTCCACCGACTGCTTCAAAATCTCCACGAGCGCGGCGTCCATAGCGACACTCCCCTGATCCAGACGAGATTCCCAGGAAACTGAAAGCCCGCGCCGCTTACCAATTTCGTCCGCGCATCCGAGAAAAGATGCGGCCGCCTGTTTGCGAACGGCATCGTCCGCATGCCGAACGTCGAGGCAGGCCAGTGCGCTGCCGGCGATCACATTTCCCGCTCCGGGTTGCACCTGTAAACGTCCGACGGTCGCCACCAGCCCGCGCGTGGCGCGCGCTTCGCTCTCAACCTTGCAGATCCATTCGGCCGCCCCGGCCAGCGCATCGCGCCGCAGGTTCATGGGCGTCGTCCCGGCGTGATTCGCTTTGCCTTCGAAGACAATCTCGAAGCGGCTTTGGCCCGCGATCGCTTCCACAACGCCCAGCGGAAGGTCCAGGCTTTCGAGCACAGGGCCCTGCTCGATGTGAAACTCCAGATAACCGAGCGCGCCGTCATCGACTCGCGCATCGCCGATTCGCGAAGGGTCGAGGCCAAACGCGCGGATCGCGTCCAGTACGCGAACACCGCCGGCATCGCGGGAATTCAGCAGCTCCTCGCCCACCGTGCCTGCCAGCGCGCGGCTTCCAATGAACGGCACGCCGAAGCGCACGCCCTCTTCCTCTGAAAAGCCCACGACCTCAATCGGGAACTTGAGTCGACGTCCGGCAAGCAGTTCTACGAGCGCGACTGCGAGCACCACTCCCAGGACGCCGTCGAATGCTCCAGCACGGGGAACGGTGTCCAGATGGGACCCGATGAAGAGCCGCGGCATAGCCGGTTGTGTGCTGGCGTAGCAGCCCCGTATGTTGCCGGCTGCATCGACGTGAACGCTCATGCCAGCTTCTTCCATCCAGGAACGGAGCCGTGCATGAACTTCGCGCATCGGCGCGGAAAGAAATCTACGTGTGGTAAAACCGGGTTCTTCTGTACATTCCGCAAGCTCGCGGCAACGGCGAACGACGTCGTGCGCGAGCGAGAGTGACGGCTCTAAAAACACCCGATCCCGTCAGCGGACCTGAAGCACGCCGGCCTTGGATGCAAGCACGTCGGCGCCCAGAACCAGAGTGTTGCCGGCTTCGTCGCTTAGTATGAGCGTCAACAAAGTCCATGCGCCCTGCTCGCTTGATTTTGGGAACGTGATCTTGACGGAACCGCTCACTTCCTTGCTGGCTGGCGAAAATGTCGCCAGGCCCTTGGGGCTCATCACACCCGAGGGGCTGGCAAATACCACCTCGAACGATTTCACGCCGGAGACGTCGGCGCTCGCCTTGAATTCCACCGTTACCACTGCCTCGCCTTGGCTGGTATCGATTGCTTCCGGTGAAAAACGGACCGACGCCAGTTCCGGACTTCTCGTATCCGGCCACGCCGATTTCACCTCTAACGTTGTCCGGAAACCCAAGGCGGCCAAACCCTCGGCGCTTAAGACCAGGGTGTTGCCCGCGGCATCCGCCACAAACACTGTGTTCAGGGTCCACTGGCCCGGCTCGGAGCGCGCCGGAAACGTAACGTCCAGCGAATTCGAGAAGGACCCGGCGGGCTCAAACTTCGTCGAGACAGTCTTGAAGGTTCCGGACGGGCTGGCAAAGCTCAGCTCGAGATAGTTTACTCCGGATAGATCGTCCGTCGCGGTAAAGTTCACCTTCACGACGCCTGGCCCTTTAGAGGTGTCCACCTCAGGCGGCGCAAAGCTCAACGCGGTGAGCTTGGGGCTGACGGTATCCTTCGCCGATTTCACCTGTAGTTGCGTCGGAAATCCACCACGGCGAAGCGCATCCGTGTCTAAGGACAATGTATTTCCCGCAGCGTCACTGATGAACACGCGGCTCAATTCCCATTCGCCGCCGTTGCTGAACCGCGGGAAGGTGATTTTTGCCGACTCGGTCAATGACCGGGTTGGATTGAATTTGCCCGATGCGGAGCGGCGTTCCCCGCCCGAAGGGTCTGTGAAGACAGCCTCGAAGTAATTCGCACCCGAGGCATCGTCGGTGATAGTGAAATTCAGGGTAACTTCGGCCGGGCCGGCGCTGGTTTGAATTTCCGCCGGACTGATTCGGAGGGCCTTCAGCTCCGGCGGCGTGGTGTCGTCCTCGGCGAATGATACGCCAGTGGAAACAAGCGCTAGCAGCGCTACGCAAAATAGGTGCTGTCGCATTACTTCCTTAGTTTACCGCCGGTGGCGCAGCCTGAAGAACAGTACGGCCGCGGCTCGGAATTCTGAGCCGCGACCGTCAGGAAGCGGTTAAATCAGAACGTGCTGCACTGCCCCTGCTTGACGCTTGCCGTGTTCCCGCCTCCCACGATGGTGGAGTTGCCCGAGCATTGCAAAGCGCCCGTGATGATATTGCTGGTGACTTGCGTCGCGGGGCTTACCGAGGTGACATTGCTGTTGTCCTGCAAACTGCCGCCGACATGGTTGCCGATGAGCTGCGTTTGAGCGCTGTTGCTGGTCACTTGCAGAGCGCCGTCAATGGTGTTGCCCGCACACGAGGTGGCCTCACCAATGTGCACGGCCGTTCCACTGCTCGAGACTTGCACACTACTCTTTATGTGCGAGCCGCAGACCAGGTCCACCACGGTGCTGCTGGGGAGACTGACAATCTGCAGGGAGCCGTTAATGGTGGTCGCCTTGACCGACAAGCCGATACCGCCGACTGCTTGCACGGTGCCTCCGATAGTGGCATTCAGGAGAATAAGGGTGCCGCCGGTCTGGGTGACGCTGCCGGTTACGGTGCCCTCGAGGTCGCACACCTGGCCCGTCGAGACTATGATGCTGCCGTTGAACGTGCCATTATAAGCGCCATTGCAAGTGGTTCCGGAAGCCGGCGCGGCCGCCGTGAAAACGGCCACCGTTGTACAAACCGGTGTGCCGATGTTGCCGGCGACGTCGTCGCCGCGCACGCAGATGTTGTGAACTCCAGTTGCCGTAAACACTGGAGTGGTAGCGGATACGTTCGCCGTGGATCCGCCGAAAGTGCCGGTCATGGCGACGAACGCGCCGCCGTCGATGTTGTATTCAGCGGAGGCAAGGTTGCTTCCGCCGGAATCGGTGACGGTGGCGGTCACGGTAGTGCTGGTGTTGATGAAGATCTGGCTGGCGGCGGTATGAACGTTCGAAGCCACCGGGGCCGTCTTGTCGATTTTGATTCCCGCGACTGTCGCAGGCGCGCTGACGTTGCCTGCGTTGTCGGTACAGGTTCCGCTGGCGGATAGTCCCGTTCCTTCGGTACTCAGAATGACGGGCGCGGTGCAACCGGCGAGGCCGGACAGGGCGTCGGTCCCGGCAAACGCTACCGTCACGTTGGTATTGTTCCAGCCTGCGGCATTCGGCGCCGGAGTGGCGCTGGCAACCGCGGTTGGGGGCGTCTTATCGATCTTGATGGTGGCGGACACCGATCGCGAGAGTCCGGCGCCATTCGTAGCGGTACAGGTGATAATGGTTCCGGCGGTCTCGGCGGTAAGCGTCACGGGATCGCAACCCGACGTGTTGTCGACTCCCGATATTGAGTCGGCCGCAGTCCAGCTCACCGTGACGTTGGTGTTGTTCCAGCCCGCCCCTGTTGGCGACGGCGAGACAGTGGGCGTGACGATGGGCGCCGTCAAATCGATTCTCACTACCACGGAAGCTGAACTGGTTAAGCCCGCGTTATTCGTGGCCGAGCAAGTGAGCGTTACACCGCTGGTTTCAGCCGTTAGGGTGGTGGCGCCGCAACCTGTGCTGCTATTAATTCCGGATTCCGGATCGGTGACGCTCCAACTGACCGTTACGGGAACAGTCGTGTTCCAACTGAAGGCGTTCGGAGCTGGATTAAACAAAGAGGCCCGCCGTTGCCGGTGGGCCTGCTCGATGTGGCTGCGTGCGATGCGCTAGCTGTACGTAAGAGCAGGCCCCGGCTTCGACGACGGCATGAAGCAATCTAGCGCGACGACTGCCGCGCTACCTACGAATCCCTGAGCCGAATACGTCACGTGAGACATGCTGTGCCGCAGGTTACGA
>DATDHK010000208.1:0-5306 GCA_036521635.1 Bryobacteraceae bacterium
GTGATTGTAATCACACCGCTGGAACCCGGCGCCGCGGTGATTTCGAGCAGAGCATTGCCGCTTCCCGAGGCCTGCGAAACCTGGATATTCGATTGATTGGACGACGCGGTCCAACTCACTCCGCTTGCGCCCGCAAACGTCAGCGCCACTGTCTGCGCGCCGGTGACCAGCGAACCGTTGACGCCGAAATACAACGCCGTCCTGCTCACCGCCAGCGTGGCGGGCGTCCCACCGCCCCCGCACTGCACCAGGCCATTGCCAACCGCCGCGCCGGTATCGGTGAATTGCACTTGAACGGAGTGGGCCGATCCATCCTTCAAGCTGTTCGGAGTGGAAATGGAGAAGCCGTGCAACCCGTTGTCGCCAAGCAGCGCCGCAACGTCGGGCCGGCTTTGATTGGCCGGCACGGTTGCGAGGAGCGTGCCGCCGTTGTAAAGCGAAACATTGATGGCTTGGTTCAGCCGGGATTTGTCGGCCGCCCATCCGGAGATGGTATTGCAATTCGCCGCCTCCAGACTGCCCACGAATCCAGCGCCGCTCACCGCCGCCGAGTTCGGATCGCCCATCAGCGACGATTCATCCACCGCCTCGAAATCCGTCCCGCGCAATTGGCGAAACTGGCTGAGGTGGTTGTTGTCCCAGCGGTCGTCGGGAATGCCGGAGATAAACCACGCTGAACCGTTGTCGGCCAGAATGATGCCGTACTTCTGCATGGCGCGCAGCAGCACTTGCACGTCGGCGGCGTAGCTAGACATGTTGAAACTTGCTTTGAGCCGAAAGCGCTGCCCCATGGGCGGGTAGTTCGTATCGGTAATGCTCGACGCCTGGTGCCGCGCGGGCCAGATGAACGCCTTCTGGGTATTCGGCGCGGTAAATCGAAGCGCATGCTGGATCGCGCCCGCCGCCACTTCGTCATAGCGCGCCAGGCCGGGAAAGATGGGCAGCCCGGCGGCATCGGCGGAGGTCCAGGTGGAGGGGCGGAGGTTGTTGGCTTTCAGATTGAAGATTGCGCCGGAGCCGGCTGTCCATGAGCCATCGGGCTGCGGATATGCGGCGTAGAGCTCGTACAGAATGCAGTTGTCGCGATCCACGATCAGCACATGCCGGTCGCCGTTGCTATTGCTTCCGCCCTCGATGGGCGCATTGGCCGGAACGGGATAAGGACCGGGGTCGCTCTCATCCGAATACTGGAAAGTGGTCGCTACTTTCGCTTGTGAACCGGGCACGGTGATGAACGGAATTCCGATCGGCGCTCCTTGATAAAGCCCGGCGCCAAAATCGGCGTGGCCGGAGCTTGAGGCGCCAATGGAATTCACATAGGCGGCGGATTTCGGATGGACGGGCAGCTTGTCCACGGGCGCGTTCCAGACATTGTTCGAGGGAAAGACGGGGCAACTGCCGATGGTCTGGGCGGGCGCGGGAATCAGGAAGCCGATCCAAAGCAGCGGGATGATTCGACGCAGCATCTCTATCGCCAGCTTACGGCTGGGATGCGCGGAAGGCCATCCGTCAGGGTACCTACTCTCCGCGGATTTGATATGTAGGTAGCCTGCCGCCGATTGTCAAATCGGCATGTTGCTTAGAACCTTCACCCGACAGGCCGATTTGACAATCGGCGGCAGATTACCAATCTGCCCCACAATGCTATTTCCCACGGCGGTAAATTGTTTCGAAATCCGGCTTGGGACGACTGCCGAATGAAGTCGATGTCGAGCTCGTCGGACCCACCTGGCTCTGCGGCCCTGGCGCCGCGACCTTGTCGTGCGAATCGCCGGTCGTCGTCGTAGTGGTCTTCATCACCCGGCTGCCCTTCGTCTCGGGACGCGAATCGATCCGGTCGATGTCCGCCTTCGCAATGGCCACTTGCTCATTCTTAACCACGACGACAATCCGCTCGTCGTCAGCTTCATCCATGGTCGCGACGATCGGCTGGATCGCGCCTCGCTTGTAAATCCGAAGTTCGCTGCCGGACTTCAGATCGCGAACTTTACTCCAGGGATTGTCAGCCGCAAGAACCGTGACAGCGGCCAGAACGAGCAAAAATATTTTGGACATGGCTGGGACACGCTCCACCACAAAATTAGCAAACTCCAACATTAGCAAACTCCAACGCAGGCTGTGGCCGATTGGTAATCGGCCTATTCGGTAAAACATCATGATCAACGGGCCGATTACCAATCGGCCGCAGGATACCATCCTGCCCCACATTATTTTTCTGTGGACGGGACGGGGATCGGAATTTTTGCTACTGGCCTGCTCTCATGACCAATCAGGTGGAAGACTAGAATGCCGCCGTCATCGGCCAGCAGATCCCACTTCTCCGGATGATGCCGCAGGCCCTCGAAGAGCAGCCGTCCATGCGGACTGCTCCGGCCGTCCCCGTCAATCACCACTATGCCGGCCGGGATCGCTTCGACATACTGCATCGTGTCCGCCGGATTGTTGAACAGCGCCCGGTAATTCCAGCCCATCCAGTCGGAGATCGCCAGCAGCTTGGTGGCACGCAAGACATAGTGTCCCGGCCGCGATTCGCGCATGGCGATTTCAGAGATCAGCGCGCCCTCCCCGATTGCGGCTCCGCACACCAGCACGACAGATTTCGCGAACTGCGGGTTCGACACAATCTTCTGGGCCGCCTCATCGTATCCGTAATGGCGTTTCAGCGGGCTCCTGGAAATATTGAAGCCAACCAGCGCGGCGACGGCTGCGCCGACAATTGCTATCTTCCATCGCGCGGAAATCCGGGAGAGCAGCCACGTTGCGCCCGCAACCGAAAACATCAGGAGTATTGGGACGCCGGTCACCAGATGCCGGTCCTCCCAGGCGCCCACCAGAAAACGAAACACATAAGCGCCCAACAGCACCGAGAGGCCGGACAGCCACTTTCCGCTCGCCGGTCCACGAAAAATGCGCAGTCCGGCGATCGCCAGAATCGCCGGCGCTACACCCAGCATTTCCCACCAGACCTTCGGAGTTGCCGTCAGCCGAAAAAAGACAAACTGAACGGCGCCGAATCGAATCACGGATTCGTGTTGCGCGCCCGGAACCCAGAGGTACCACGGCCCGGCAATTCCCACGACCAGAATCGCCGGAAGCCAAAACGAAAACCGGCGGAGCAGGCGCCAGCGCCGGCCGGCCAGCACGGCGCACAGCGGTACGAACGCCAATTCGATGCCGGTCGCTTTTGTCAGCAGCGCCAGCGTGGCCCAGACTCCGAACCAGGCAGCCGATTGCCAGCGTTCCGTGTCGAGGTAGCGGCCGTACGCCAAAACTGCCGATAGTACGAGCAGGGTTAGCAGAATTTCGGACATCACAAGGGTGGAGAATTCCTCGATTACCGGCAGGGACAGCAGGAGAATCGCAACCGCTATGCCCGCCCCCAGCGAGAATTCTTTCCATATCGTTTGGCACAATACAGTAGCTAGCAGCGCCGTCAAGGCCGCCATGAGCAGTATCACCGAGGTTCGCGATGGCGTGAACGGCAGCGTCCAGGCGGCTTGTACCACGTAGAAGAATGGAGGCCAATGGCCTAGAGCCACCTTGGGATAGTGGGCGTAGAAGTTCCGGGCGTATGAGATCGGGTTACCCGGGATTCCTGCCGATATGTAGTCGTGGATCAGGAGGCCGGTAACATAATGGGCGGGTTCGTCGGCGGTTCCCGCCAGTTCGCTCCGAAAAGCGTTCGATCGCCATTGGAGGGCTACAACTATCGGGAAATACAACGAGAACAGCAAGGCGCAGGCCACGGCTCGACGCCGGATGGTCGCGCGCTCGGTCATGGGCATCATAATAGCATCGGTGCTTTCCGATACCTGCACACCGGCCAGACGCCACATGCTACTTTGGCTGGAGCCTTACTACAATTTGCCGGCGCGGCCACCCGCTCGCGTGGCTTCGTTTTTTCAGTTTCAGTTATGGACCTCGGAGAAGACCGATCGTGACGTCAGGACTGAGCGCGGAAGTGGTCATTCTCGGCGCAGGCCCGGCCGGCCTCACGGCTGCCTACGAGCTTTCCCGGATGGGCGTCCAGTGCATTGTTTTGGAACGGGACTCGACACCGGGCGGCCTCGCGCGGACCGTCGATTACAAGGGCTATCTGTTTGATCTTGGGGGACATCGGTTCTACACCAAGGCCCCGCTGATCGAGCGAATCTGGTTCGACGTGCTGGGGGAGGATTTTCTGAGCCGCCCGCGCTTGTCCCGGATCTATTACCGGTCCAAATTCTTCCACTATCCGCTTGATCCGCTTGACGTTATCCAAGGATTGGGTTCGTTTGAGATATTCCGGTGCGCGCTCAGCTATTTGAAGAGCCACATAGCTCCCGAGAAACCGGAGAACAACCTGGCTTCCTGGGTTTCCAACCGGTTCGGACGCCGGCTCTTCGAGATGTTTTTCAAGAGCTACACGGAAAAGGTTTGGGGCGTTTCCTGTAGCGATTTGAGCGCCGAGTGGGCGGCTCAACGGATTCGGGGACTGTCGTTCTCCTCACTGGTTATGGACGCCCTGAAATTGCGGCGGAACGGCCGCGGCAAGCGCGAGATCAAGACCCTCATCCGGGAGTTCCGCTATCCACGGCGCGGACCGGGAATGCTGTGGGCGAAGGTCCAGGAAATCGTGGAGCAGCGGGGTTCGAAGGTCGTTTTCAACGCGCCGGTAGAGCGAATCTTTTGGGAGGATGGACGGATCCGCGCCGTCCAGGCCGGTTGTCGGCTTTTTGAAGGCAAACACTTCATCAGCACTCTGGCGATTCGGGATTTCGTCCGTCTTATGGATCCCGCTCCGCCCGAAGATCTTCGCGATGCGGCCGCCGGCTTCCACTATCGCGATTTCATCACGGTGGGGCTGATCGTCCGCGGCGCGAACCTTTTCGCCGATAACTGGATCTACATTCACGAACCCGCCGTCAACGTCGGCCGCATTCAGAATTACAGCAACTGGAGCCCGGAGATGAGTCCGGATCCGAACACGACCAGTCTGGGGATGGAATACTTCTGTTTCGAGGGCGACCGGTTGTGGCGCATGCCGGATGAAGAGCTGCTGGCGCTGGCGCGGAGGGAACTGGCGGTGCTGGGTCTGGTGAAGCCGGAAGATATTCTGGATGGAAAAGTGGTGCGGGTGCCGAAGGCCTATCCGGTTTACGACGATAGCTACCGGCAGGGTTTGCAGGTCGTGCGTCAATTCCTGGAGACGGCGCCGAACCTGCAATTCGCGGGCCGGAATGGCATGCACCGCTACAACAATCAGGATCATTCCATGCTGACCGCGTTGATGGCGGCGCATAATATCGTTGGCGGAAATTTCGACG
>DATDHK010000209.1:0-3122 GCA_036521635.1 Bryobacteraceae bacterium
TGTTGTTTCCATCCAAACCCGCTAGTTTGGATGTCAAAAGCAGCTCGTTGAAACCTGGATTGGGTGTGGCCACAACGTTCGGGTCCGGAGTGCCGCTGGTCTTCCCGTTAATCATGTCCGCCAGGTTCTGAATCACCTTGGTCAGCGTGTCGTCGGCGACGATGGTGTACGTATAAGCCTTGCCTTTGATCGTGACCGTGACAGTATCGGCTGCCTTGATGGCGCCTCCGAAGAGAATCGAGCCTAAGGCAAAAACCGCCCGGCTGGCCGAATTCGTGATCCCGGTGATGGGAACGGTTGGAAGGCCGGGAGTGAAGACCAGCACGCGCCGGTCGAACGGATCGCTGACGAATAAATTAGTGCCGTCAAATGCAAGAGCGAGCGGCGTACGGATTGTATTCGGAGCCGACCGAAGTATGTTGGAGTCCGGCCGGAAGGTGTCGGAGCTGTCCGTAACCGAGTCGCTGAATTCGTCGATCTGCCCGAGAATGATATCCGACTTCTGCCCGTTCTGAGTGGGGAACGCGTTGTACACCAGCACGCGATCGTTGCCGCCGTCGGCGACGAACAGCCGGTTGCCGTCCGACAATGCGAACCTCGGGAAACTCAGAGTGGCGCCGCAGCGTGGCGGATAAGTCTTATTCCCACTGCCATCCATTCCGTAGCTGCCGCAGAGTTTGGACTAATTGTTATCGTCGCCGGTGGCCATGTCCGGCTGCCCGATTACCAGGTCGGCCGGTGCCGCCGTCTGCGTGGGGATGGTGTTCCAGATCAAGATGCGATTGTGTCCGAGATCGGTAACCAGCAACCGCTTGCCGTCGGAGGTGACCGATACCGGCGAAAACAAATTGCTCGCGGTAGGCGTCGAAACGAGCGTGGTTGAAGGAGGCGCGGTGCTGAAGTTCGGCTCGCCCAAAACGTAGTCCGCCGGCTGATAATTCGAAGTTGGAATACTATTCCAAACCATCACGCGATGATTCTGCGTGTCGGCGACGAACAATCTCGTCCCCTGAATCCAGACGCCTTGCGGGCCTCGCAGCGATTTGTTGTCCAAGGCCGACTTGCCGGTCTTGAAATCCGGTTGGCCCACGACCACATCGGCCGGAGTATTGTTCGCGGTGGGAATCGTCTTCCAGATGAGGACGCGGTTGTTGTCCGTGTCGGCGACAACCAAAATCTTACCGTCGGAGGCGACGCCGGTTGGCGTCCGCAGCCCGTTCTGCGTAAGATTGATGTCGATGGTGGTGAAATTGGGCTGCCCCAGCACGATGTCCGCGCTGCTTGAATCCGGCGTCCCCATGCAAACCGGACAGCGGACGCCCTGCGGAATCTCGCTGGTTGGACTGGGGACCAGCCGCGAAAGGTTGTTGAAGATCAGAACGCGGTTCTGGACCGGATCGGCCTGGACGCGATTCGAATCGACGACGAATAAAGTGTTATTGACGACTGCAATTCCACTGATGGCGCCCAGCCTGTAAGCTGTGGGCGTACCGGTGTCCTGGGCAGTGAAAGTGTTTTGACCAATCGTAATGCGGGCTGCCTGACCGGTAACGAAGTCGGCCGGCAGAGCCACTACGGACGAGAGTAGGAATAAGGAAAGATACTTCATCAAATTGAACTTAGCGGGTATGGACCCATTATATCAGTGTCGGACGGCATTCATGCAGGTGCGGTTTCGAGTTTCAGGTTTTTCGCATTGCAGTGGCGCAATTGGCGCCACACAGTGACGCACACGCCACACACTTTCATTGTTCCGGTTGCAGGATCTCGCCCCAAACTACCTGATAGGCCTCCACTTCATTGTCGATGTTCTTGCCGGCGCGGACAAAGACTACAAGGTTTGCACGCAGGCTGCCAACTTCGGCGGGCTCCCCTTCCATCAAGAATCGAGTGTCCGGCCGCAAGCGAACTGTGTTGCGCTGGCCCGCCCGCGATCTCAAGTACAGCGTTTCAGGAGTCACTTTCAAAACCACTCCGCTGAAGGATAGGGTGCCGCGGGTGGCCGCCAGATCCGGCGGAGTTGCGGGGCGCGGACGCGGGCGGATTCCCGGCAGTTTGACGAGGCGCGGCTCGTCCATGATGTGGACCGTGCGCGCGTAACACACATTCGATCCCTGGCGCTGGTCGGAGACTACTTCCAGCCGGTCGCCCTTTTCGGCGCCCGCGATGGTGATGTGCCGCTTCTCGCGCTCAAAGTAGGTCTTGTCGTCGTAGGAGCAAAAATAGAGGCGATTTTCAGCGGCCTGAAAAGTGAATTGCCCGGCGCGCGGCGTGCCGGTCCAACTGAGCAATTGCCCATGCAGGAATCCCGCCGGCCCGTTTTCCTGGGCCAGGGCGGTTGCGGCCGCGAACAATACGATCCATCCGGACTGCATGCGTTTACTCATTGAGTATAAGCCCACGTTCACTCTGACGTTGAATGCTACAATGAGTTTCTTCATTTGCCGACCTTGGGGATTCGTTTGTCAGATACGGAAATCGCGCTCCAAAAAGCTGGCCGCTGGTTTTTGCAATCCGGAATTCAGGAAGCGAGCGGTGGAGTCGCGCGGTATTACCGGTCTGACCTGGGAAAGAACGCGCGAGTCTCCACCGAAATTACCGGTTACGCGGTCAGCGCTTTGCTCTACCTGCATCAGCGGACCGGCGAGGCCGAGTATTTCGAAGCCGCGTTGCGGGCGGCGCGATTCTTGACGCGCGTTGCCTGGGATGCACGGCTCGGAACGTTTCCTTTCGAGCATTCGGTGAATGGCGACCGCATGCCGGGGCGGGCGTATTTCTTCGATTGCGGAATCATTGTCCGCGGATTGCTGGCCGCATGGCGCGCGTCCAAAGATACGCAATTCCGGGACACGGCCATTGCGGGCGGGCGCGCAATGCTCGACGATTTCAGGGGACGCGACGCCATCCATCCCATTCTTACTCTGCCGGACAAATGCCCGCTGGCTTATGAATCGCGCTGGTCGGCCAGTCCGGGCTGTTACCAATTGAAGAGCGCGCTCGCCTGGTACGAATTGTTTGAAGCGACGGGCGAGATGGATTTTCTGCGGGCCTACGATTCGGCCGTCGAAGCGGCGCTGGCGAACGAGCACGATTTTCTTCCGGGTGAAACGAACCGGGAGAAA
>DATDHK010000210.1:0-3482 GCA_036521635.1 Bryobacteraceae bacterium
CGCCGAGCCAACTCCGCCAAGCCATCGATGACTTCGTGGAAGTCTACAATGAGCATGCTGCCCCGTTCGAATGGAAGAAGGCCGTTGTGTTTCCATCCGCTCTAAACTCTAAGTACTCTAATTTACGCAAGTAAGTACTAGCATCTGCACATCGCGCTTCCATGATCGCTTGTGGGTTTTCGCGTATTCGATGTATCGCTCACCGAAATCCGCCAGCGTGATATTAACCGGCTTGACGAAAACCCCGCGCTGTACTTCTGAAATGCGGAGGGCCAGAACCTTCTCGGCCTCCCGCTTGTTCGCCGTTCCGGTGGATTCTTGAACCCGCTGCCCGTCGGCGTAATAGTCTGCGTACCAAAGCCAGTCGCAATCTCCCGGTTTGCGCCCCTTGAGACGACATCCCGGACAACCACCACACGCACGCACGGTCTGCTTCCCGTAGCGATCTCCCTGCCAATCGGTAGCCAATGTTTTTTGGCTACGAGCGTTGGGTTTAGTGGTATGGAGGGGTTCCTTATATAGGAAGATTCATTTGTCTCGCGATACAGAGAACGAAAAAAAGTTGTCAGTGGCTACCACGGATACCATCTCGCTGAAGTACAAGGACATGGAGCAACGCAACTCAAAACCCGATGGCTACCATGGCTACCACGAACGCAGCCTCAACGAGGTTGGACTCCAAATGGACTCCAACGTAGGCGCTTCTTGGAAGGCCGACGGTGACCGATAGTCTTCACAACTCTATGAAACAGGGAAGGTTAAGAGTGGTGGCCAGGGACGGAATCGAACCGCCGACGCCAGCCTTTTCAGGGCTGCGCTCTACCGACTGAGCTACCTGGCCGCGAACAAGATCTCATTTTAACAGACCGCTAGATTTGCTGCAGTTCCGCCAGCTTTTCACCCGTTTCGCGCTCTATGCCGGCATGCAAACTGTTGCCGTGCGCGTCCATCGTCACGATCACCGCGAAGTCTTTTACGCGCAGATGCCACATCGCTTCTGGAATCCCGAACTCCATCAAATGCACACCCAGCACTTTCTCCACCCCACGCGCATAGAACTGCGCCGCACCGCCAATTCCGTTCAAGTAAACCGCGCCGGATTTTTGCAGCGCCGCCAACGTCCTCGCGCCCATGCCGCCCTTGCCAATCACCGCGCGCACTCCGTACTTCTCGATCACCGTCGCCTGGTACGGCTCCTCGCGGCTGCTGGTGGTGGGGCCAGCAGCTTTCACCACCCACTCGTCGCCCTGCTTCAGCATCACCGGACCGCAATGATAAAGCACCGCTCCACGCAGATTCACCGGCGGCGGATTTTTCATGAGATGCGCATGCACCGCATCGCGTCCCGTGAAGACTTCGCCCGAGATCAGAACAACGTCGCCGACACGCAGCGACCGCACGTCATCTTCGGAAAGCGGCGCCGTCAGTCTCACTTCCCTGCCCGTCAGCGGAAATCCTTCAGCACTCGCCATTCGCTGCACCGCGCGATTCGGATCGCGATACAGCCAGCGGACTATTGCGCCGCTCGCGGCATCCAATCGAACACCCAGCCGCCGGAACGCCCAGCAATCATAGGCCACGGACACAAAGAAACTCGCGGGCAACCGATTCGCCACCCCAATCTTGCAGCCGATCAGCGAGACCTTCCCGCCAAGGCCCATAGCCCCGACGCCGATGCGGTTGGCTTCGTCCATCACTTCGGCTTCCAGCTTCGCGAGTTCGGGAACCGGATTCACATCGTCAAGCGTCCGGAACAGTTGGCCCTTCGCGAGGGCGTAACCATGCGCCCGGTCGCTGCCGATACACACGCCCACCGCGCCCGGCGCGCAACCCTGCCCTTGCGCCTGCCACACCGCATGCAAAATACATTTCCGGACGCCTTCGAGATTCCGGTCGGCGCGCCCCAGATGTTCCAACTCAGCAGGCAGCGAGTATTGAATGTTCTTGTTCTCGCAGCCGCCGCCTTTCAGGATCAGCTTGACCTCGATCTCGTCTTCTTCCCATTGCTCGAAGTGGATCACCGGCGTCTCTTCGCCCAGATTGTCGCCGCTGTTTTTCCCCGTGAGGGAATCCACTGAATTAGGACGCAGCTTGCCGCGCCGCGTCGCCTCCGCTACCGCTTCTCGAATCGCTTTTTTCAATTGAATCTGATTGACGCCCACCGGCGTGTGAACCACAAACGTCGGCATGCCGGTGTCCTGACAGATGGGGCCTTCATCCTGCACCGCCATGTCGATATTGCTGGCGATGATCCCCAGCGCCTGCGCCGACTGCGTTCCGGGTGTTTCCGTTTCAAGCGCCAAACCCATCGCGGCCCTGACATCCGGCGGAAGATTAGTGGACGTTTGCGTGATCAATTCAATCAGACTGTTTGTGAATCCGTTCATTCTTTTTTAGAGTACCTTTATCCTCACTTGAGCACTCATGCCCGGCCGGATGGACAGCGATGGGCTGGTGAAGTCAATGAACACCTGCCCAGCTTTAATCTCGCGGACTTTTCCCGGAGTCAATCCTGGCGTATCCGCAATTGCGATTGCCGCGGTTTGCCCCGCATGGATTCGCTGCAACTCCTGAGGCTGCGGTGCGGCCACCACTTGAAGCGCCGTCAGATTCACCGCGATCTGAAAAAAATCTTTCATCTTGCGCGTCACGGGATCTCCCTGCGCGCCGTGCCGCGCAATCACGACTCCTTCAACCGGCGATCTCACTTCTCCGGCAATGATCGTGGATTGGGCGTTGTCGGAATCGTTCGCCCTCTGTTCCACCGCCTTTCGCGCGCTCTCCAATTCCGCTTTCAAGGAAGCCAAGCGCGCGGCGGCTTTCTTCGCGGCTTCGGAAAGATCCTGTGTCTGCGCTTTCAGCGTGTCGTACTCCCGCTGCGCCTTCTCATACACGAGCCTGGGCGTGATGCCTTCACTCATCAGCATCTTCTCGCGCTCATAGGTCTTCTCCGCTTTCTCGAATTCAAGCCTGGCGCGTGTCGCATCCGCGTCGGACCGCGACGCCTCGAGTTCGGCGCCAATCAGCGCAGTCTCCAATTCGGCGACCCGGTTCCGCGCATGGCCGGCAACTTCCTCCGACTTCTGTTGCGCAGCCGCGATCTTCGGATTCTTTATCCGCGCCAGCACGTCGCCTACCACAACGTCGTCGTCGACATCGGCAACCAATTGTTCGATGACTCCATCCACCGGCGCCGGCACGCTTACAACCTTAGTCGCTTCAATCTTGCCCGCAATGCCGATCTCAGCCGGAAGCGCCACGACAACCGGCGGCGTTGGCGCGGGCTTCGGCGGCGGCGCGTGCGGTTTTCGATAGAAAAACACGGCCCCCGCGAGGATCAGCACCGCTACCACCGCCGCCACAGGCCACTTCCATCCCATGACCCGATGATAGCCCTGCTACAATCCTTGTTTTATGTTTCGTGGACTTGAACACACCGCCATCGCCTCACCAAATCCGGGACAATTAGCCGCCTGGTACGT
>DATDHK010000211.1:0-1668 GCA_036521635.1 Bryobacteraceae bacterium
TCCGATGCTGCCGTACGACACGCCGCCGAAGATCTGGTGCATCGGGCTCAACTATCGTTCCCATGCCGACGACATTCAGGCCGTGCAACCTGAAGAGCCGGGCAGTTTCATGAAGCCCGCGTCCTGCATGTTTGCGCCGGAAGGCGACATTATTCTGCCGCCCGCCGACGTCTCCGGCGACATCGACGCTGAGGGCGAGTTGGGCGTGATCATTGGCCGGACCTGCCGCTTCGTGCCGGCTCAAAATGTGAAGGACGTGGTCTTTGGATACACAACCACGCTGGATCTCACCGCCCTCGACGTGTTGCGGAAAAATCCACGGTATCTCACGCGCGCAAAAAGCATCGACACCTTTTTCAGCTTCGGTCCGGTGGTGGTGACAGCAGACGAAATTCGCGACGTGGATTCGCTCGAGGTAATCACCGAACACAACGACGCCATCTGTTCGCGCGACTTCGTAAGCAACATGCGCACGCGCCCCTTCGAGCTGGTCCGTTATCACAGCGACTTCATGACGCTCCACCCCGGCGACCTGATTTCCACCGGCTGTCCGAAAGGCGCGCGAATCCGCGCGGGCGACTGCGTGCGCGCCCGCATCGACGGAATCGGCACGCTGGGCGCCACGGTGCGGCAAGGAATCCGGGAGCCGAAGTTTTGACCACCACGCGCTCGGGCATGCTCCGTTTCTCCTCGGTCATTTTTCTTAGCGCTTTTTTGTTGTTCCAGGTGCAGCCCATGATGGGCCGATACGTTCTGCCGTGGTTTGGCGGCGGCCCGGCAGTCTGGACCAACTGCATGTTATTTTTCCAGGTGCTGCTCCTGGCCGGATACGCCTACGCGCATTGGCTGGGATCGCTTCGCAGCGCGCGGCTGCAGGTGTCCATCCACATTCCATTGCTGGCGGCATCGCTGTTATTTCTGCCGATCGGTCCGCGATCCGATATTTGGAAGCCGGCATCCAGCAGCGATCCTTCGGGGCGCATTCTGCTGCTGCTGGCGGCCACTGTCGGCGGCCCGTATTTGCTGCTCTCCGCGACGGGTCCGCTGCTGCAGCGCTGGTTCAGCTTGTCCCATTCGGACGAATCGCCTTGGCGGCTCTACGCGCTTTCAAACTTCGGATCGTTTCTCGCGTTGTTGAGTTATCCCTTCGTGCTCGAACCCTTGTTGCGCCTGAACACGCAGGCATGGATTTGGTCCGGTCTCTATCTTGCCTTCGCTGTTCTGTGCGGCGCGACGGCATGGCGATTTCGCGAAACACATCAGGTTGTAGCCGCAGCCGAGCCATCACCGCGCCCGACGCTATGGACCGCCCTGTTCTGGGTGGGACTCGCGGCGGCCGGCTCCACGCTGCTGCTGGCGACCACGAATCAGATTTGTCAGGAAATCGCGGTGATTCCATTCCTCTGGGTTCTGCCGCTATCCATTTATCTGCTCACGTTCATCCTGGTATTTGAACGCGACGGCTGGTACCATCGTCTGTTCTTTTCTGTAACGATGGGGCTGCTCGCTCCATTGGCTTGCGGGATGATGGCGGCCGCGGTTGTCTTGTCGTTGCGGTTGCAAATCGGAGCGTATCTGGTGGTGCTGTTCGGCGCATGCATGCTTTGCCACGGCGAGTTGGCGCGCTCCCGGCCCGCCGCACGCCACTTGACGGCGTTTTATCTCAGC
>DATDHK010000212.1:0-13117 GCA_036521635.1 Bryobacteraceae bacterium
GTCATTGCCGCGATAATGCCGATCACGAGCGCCAGCCCCAGCCGCTTTGCAAAACTCTCGAAGCGCATCTGGGCCATCAGCCAGGCCAGCAGCAGAGCCTCGATAATCTCGGTGAGAAACTCGGTGATCAATTGTGAAGGCGTCATGGCCTTGCCGCCGGGCGGATGATAGATCAACAGACCCGACGGATTGGCCGCCAGCTTTTGGTCGTACTGCTTCATGTCGCTGGATCCGAATCCCGGGTAGAAATAAAGGCCGGACGATTCACCCAACGTGGAGTGCAGGACGCCGAGCAACGCGCGGTCGTCGGGGATCTCGCGAATTCCAGACCGCCCGAGCGGAAGAGCAATGTGAGCGATAGAGGACCAGATAAACATGGCGACTCCGCCCAAAACGCCAGCGAGAACGATCCGTTTTGTCATATGGCTTTGGCCGCCGACTCGGTGCGTTGCGTAAGGCTGAAAAAATTGCCCGAGTTGTCCTTGAATAAGGCTTCGATGCCGTAAAAGCGTTCGGTGGGCGGCGAGGAAAACTCCACGCCCTTGGCCTTCAGCTCCTCATAGGTGTTATGGATGTCCGCGGTCTCGAGCACTCCATGGCCGATGACGCCCTTGCCGATCAGAGTGCGCAGCATGTCGGACGTCTCCTGGTCCATCATGTGTCCCGGGGTGGTGGGCATCAGCGCGATTTCCAGATCGGGCTGCCCCTTGGGGTTGACGGTCAGCCAACGAAACCCGCCGTCCATGGTCGCGTCCGTGTGGACTTCGAAGCCGAGCTTGTTGACGTAAAAATCGTAGGCCGCGTCCTGGTCGAGGACGTAGATGGTGATGTGCGAAAAACGTTGAATCATGGGTCCGCCTCCGGGATTCAGATTCTCACAGAATACCGCAGAGGGCTTCTTGAATCTTGCTGTTTTGCGGGTTAGAAGGGCCGGGAGCCGAAAGAGAGCAGGAAGCAAGAGGGAATATAGCGATGGGGAGCGACGTACGGCGCCGGGAAAACGCGGCGGATCGACCGGCGGTACTCCGATGGAGAACGGCCAACCATGGAGCGAAACAACGAGCTGAACGATCCGAGGCTCTCATAGCCGACGGCCAGGCAAACTTCGGTGACGGGACATTCGTCCCGCGCGAGCAACTGTTTCGCGCGGTCGATGCGGCGGCGGGTTAGAAAATCGTGCGGCGTCTCGCCGAAGGCGCGTACGAACATCCGGTGGTAATGGAATGGCGACAGGCACGCCTGTCCGGCGGCTTCGGATAATCGCAGGGGCTGATCGAAGCTGGTGGCCAGGAACTCACGGGAACGGTAAAGGCGCGCGAAGGTTTCCTCTTCCACCAACGGGAGCGAGTGCCTGAGTTCCACGCCGATAGATTAGCATGTGGCGCAGGTTGGTAGCCTGCGGCCGATTGTAATCGGCCTGTAACAATTTTTGACACAGGACCAGGCGGATTACCAATCCGCCGCAGGTTACCAACCTGCCCCACAATTATTTGCCGGGATGAAGGTGGGTGTCCAGGAATTTGTATATTTCGCGGCGCGATTCTTTCGCCATCTTGGTGTCGGTGCGATTGAAGTGGTGGCCGCCCGGCGCGTTCTCGTAAATCTTATACTCGAACTTTTTGCCGGCCGCCTTCAGCGAGTCGATCAGGTGCTGCACTTCCAGTACGTTCACATCTTCGTCGTTGGTGTTGCCGTGGACCAGCAGCGGCGTTTGCAATTCGGCGGCGTGCGAATAGGGCGACCGGCGCAGATATTCCTTGATGTCCTCGCGGACCGTTTTGCCGATGTGATATGGCGCGGAATACAACTGGCGATAGCTTTCGTTTTCGTAGCCCATCCGAGCCACCAGATCGCTGACCGGTACGCCCGCGTAGGCCACCGCGTAGGTCTGCGGATGCTGGAAGATGTTCATCAGGGTGATCAGTCCGCCGTGGCTCCAGCCCACGATGCCCACGCGCTTGGGGTCCAGAAAATCGTACTCGCCGAGCATCCATTGGCAACCGGCGAAGACGTCGTCCACTTCGCGCCCGCCGTAGTCGATCTGTTCGTAAAAGCCGCGGCCGTAGCCGGTGCTGCCGCGATAATCGGTCGAGATCACCGAGTAGCCCTGCTCTACAAATTCGCGGACAATGTGCGCTTCGCTGGTGTCGAAGTTGGCGTGCACGCCGCCGTGGATCAAGACAATCAGCGGCTGTTTTTTCGAGCGGTCCAGCTTTTTGGGAATGAATGTATAGGCGTGGATGATCAGCGGATTCACGGCGCCGGGCGCATTGGGATTCTGCGCGCGATGCGGGGGCAGGCTGGTGTATTGCACTTTATCGACGTCGGCGATGTCGCCCAGTTTTAGGTTCCACATCAGGTCGTCGACATGTTTTAGGACTTCGTCCCAGCGGCCTTCGGGAGCAGCGGGAGTTGGGGCTGCGGCCGGACGCGCGGCTGTGGCCGGCGGGGGACCTTCCTGACAGAGCACGGGCAAGAGAATACAGAATAGACCAATAAGCGTTTTCATCGGCGTTTATATATTGTAGTCCGGTGAACCGCTCCCTAACGGTCGCGGCTCGGAAGCGGTCGCGGGTCGCAGGCGGTGACGGTCGTAGGCCATGCGTTTCCGAGCCGCGACCGTAAGGGAGCGGTCAAGGTCAGGCGGGGAAATACTGGCGCAGCGTCGCAAAAAAGCTCTGGATGAAATCAACGGCCGTTTGCGTGGCTGCTTCTTCCTGGTTGTTCACGATGCGCACCGTCACCTTCACGATCGACGTGTCGGTGCGGTTGTATCGCAAAGCATCCCATGCAACGTATGCGGCGGCTTGATACTCTTTTGCGACTACGCGGTCCCGCGATTGGTACCAATACAAAACCACGGCTTTGTCTTCACCCTTAGAAATCACGTAGCGGTTGATTTCGATCGGAGCCCCGCGTCCCGGCACCGTGACCGGGATCGTATCTGAAACCGTCCACACCCAGCCCGATCCGGGCAAGCAATTTTTTGGAGAATGGGGCGTTTGCCCGGCGCGCTGCGTCTTGAAAAACGCCACGAACATGTTGGCAACCTGGGTAGGCGACGCCGCATAATCCCTGGTGACGTAATCGTCGGCGCGCAGCACGTCCTTTATCTCGGGCTCCATCACGCCCTGCTGGATCATCTGCCATTTCCCCAACTCCGTTGGGAACGTTTCGAGCGGCTTGGCGGCCGGGGGAGTCTCACCGCGCGAGAATCCGTAAAACAAAGAGCACTGAATAATCAGGAAGGCGCTCAGGATAAGCGCCGCGCGCGATTTCAAAAAACTAAACTGCATCGGCCGGAGCCTCCTTGACGCGGTGCGTGGCGCGATAAATCCGATTGATCAGTTGATGGAACGCCACCAGCAGCACCAGTGCAACCAGGAACAACACCCAGCCTTCCATGGTATGAAAAACTCCGTGCGCCAGATCCGCGCGCCATTCGCTGATCACGCCGGTCAATGTCACACGGGTGGCATTGGCGGCAATGGCGATCGGAATAGTCGCGGCCAGCAGCACCCACCGCATCCAGACTTTGCTGTCGAAAAAGTAGGCGTAAACCAACGCGAGGAAGGAAAGCGAAATCAGGGACCGGATGCCGCTGCAAGCCTCCACCACCGAAAGCCTCTGGCTGGCCAGCTCCAGCACATTTCCATCGCGCAATACCGGAATCCCGAACAAATTCAGGATTGTCTCCGCCACTTTCGAGGCGAACAATTGCAGCGGCAAGGTAATGCGCGCATAGATGATGGCCGGAATGGGGAACATGAAGCACAACAGAAACAGGGGGAAGGCCAGGATCTTCAGGGTTCGCGTACCGCCCAGGAACAGCACCGCTCCGATGAGCGACACCAGAAACGCCGTCCGCGCAATGAAGATTTGCGCGCCCAGGGTCCCGAGCATCATTTGTATGGCGCCGAATATCACCAGAACCAGGCCCCAATAGTTCGGAACCGGCTTCACCGCCGCGAGCTCCGAACGCCGCTGCCAGGCGATATAGCCCGCCACCAGCGGCACGAAGAAGCCATGGCCCATGTCCTCATCGGAGGCCCATTGGCGGACCAGGCCGTACAGTACGGGCGCGTAGCAGGCGATCAAAAGAACGGCGAACCATAGCGTCGCGGTCCAGGGCAGTTGTGGTCTTTCCCCTACTGCGGCGTTGTGCTCCGGCAGGGTCTTGGCGTACGATGCCATCTCTTCAATTCCTACTTGCGGCGGCGCTGTACCGGCCCGTAATTCCCATCCGTCTGACAGAAGGGGACTAGAATAGGCTTGTGGCCGTCTTTCGCTTGATCGTCTGTCTGATTGTAGCATCGAATGTTTTCCCTCAAACGGCGATCTTTCCGCTGCGGGAGGTTCGCGCCGGCCTGCATGGGATTGGAAAGACTGTATTTTCGGGCAGCAAGATAGAGGAATTCCAAGTGGAAATTCTGGGCGTCCTGGAAAACGTCGGCCCGCGGCAATCGGTGATCCTGGCGAGGCTATCGGGCGGGCCACTCGAAAAAACCGGCGTGATGCAGGGCATGAGCGGCAGTCCCGTTTATATTAACGGCCGATTGGTAGGAGCAGTGGCGCTGGCGTTTAATTTCGCCAAGGAGCCTATCGCCGGCATCCGGCCCATTGAAGAAATGCTGGCGATCAACGGACAGGCGGCGGGCGCTGTGCAAGTTGCCAGGAAAGACGTTCCATTGGCGGCGGGATCCGGATCGCAGTCCGGCAGCTTGATGGAGATCGCTACTCCGATTTCGTTCAACGGATTCACGTCCGCAACGCTGGAGCACTTCGCGCCCGAGCTGAAGAAATTGGGATTGGATCCGCGGCAAGGCGTTTCCAGCGGAGGCCGGTTGCCTTCGAAATTGGGGAATCCGGCGCTGTTGCACGCGGGCGACATGATCGCCGTGGAGCTGCTCTCGGGCGATTTGACGATGGGCGCCGAAGGCACCGTCACGCACGTGGACGGAACCCACGTTTACGCGTTTGGACACCGTTTCCTCTCGGTGGGCAACACGGAGCTCCCCTTCGCGCGCGCCGAAGTTTTGACCCTGCTGCCCAACCTGTCGGCCTCTTTCAAGATTTCCTCGCCGACACAATGGATGGGAACCATCACGCAGGATCGCAGCACCAGCATTTATGGCGAAATCGGGCGCAAGGCCGACACCGTGCCGTTGTCCATCGCGATGAAGGACGGGCGCCGCGCCCCGCTTACGTACCACATGCAGATGGTCAACGATCGCGCGCTCTCGCCGTTCATCGTGCAGATGGCCATCTATTCTTCGATCGACGCCACGGAGCGGACCCTGGGGCTGGCCAGCTATTCACTGCACGGGCTGGTGGAATTTCAAAACGGCATTCCGCCGCTGAGACTTGACAATACTTATGCAGGCGATTTCAATGTGCCGCTACAGGTGTCGGGCGGCGTGGCGTCTCCGCTGGCTTATCTGTTGGGCGCCGGTTTCGATACGCTGAAGATCAAGAACATCAGCGTGGAAATCGAGGCGTCCGAACGAAAACGTCTGTTACAAATCGATCAGATCACCGCATCGCGCAAGGATGTGCATCCAGGCGACAACATCGACTTGACGGTTTCGTTCTCGGGCGAAAACGGAGTGGAGTTGCAGAAGAGCGTCCGCTACACGGTGCCCATCGGCGCGCCGGCCGGCGCCTTGAATTTCACCGTCGCCGACGGATCGTATTCGAACACGCTGGATTACCAGCAACTGGCGGCCGCGTTACCCAAGTCGCCCACGCAAGCGATTTCATTCTTGAACAATCTCAGGCCGAATACGAATGCCTATGTGCGCGTCTGGCGCACGGACCCGGCATTCCTGGTGCAGGGCGACGATCTTCCGGATCCGCCGCCTTCGCTCGGGCTGATCCTTGCCAGGGCGCAAGTGGCCCAGGGCACGTGGCTCGCGCGCGGCTCGAAAATCGATGAGCTGCGGATCGCAACCGGCGACGTCGTGATTACAGGCTCGAAGACAGTTCCGGTGGAAGTGAAAGAATGATGCGCCGAAATTCTTTGTGGGGCAGGTTGGCAACCTGCCGGGCGATTGCAAATCGGCCCTGTTGCTGGAATCTTCTATGGGCCGATTTTCAATCGGCGGCAGGTTACCAACCTGCCCCACATCGGACAATTCGCACGGCTGTGCTGTTTGTTTTGGCAATAGCCTCATTGCAGGGGGCCACGACGGCCACCTGGGAAATGAACAGCTATCAGGATTTCCTGAAAGGCCGGTTCACCGGAGTGTCGCTCGATCGCGACGGCCGGTTGACGCTCGCGCCGAAACTGGAGACCGTTTTTACTTCGGGGCAGCCGGTGATCTGGAGCGTGGTGCAGGCGCCGGACGGCGCTCTATACGCGGGCACAGGACATCGCGGGCGAGTCTACCGCATCGCTTCGTCCGGCTCGAACACTTTGATCTGGACCGCGGACGAGCCGGAGATCTTCGCCGTCGCCGTGGATTCCGCTGGCGTTGTTTACGCGGCCACGTCTCCCGACGGAAAAGTCTACCGGATCGAAAAAGGGAAAGCCACCGAATTCTTTGCGCCCAAATCGAAATACATCTGGGCCATGGCCTTCGCCAAAGACGGCAGCTTGTTCGTGGGCACCGGCGCTCCGGCCAACGTTTACCGCGTGGACAAATACGGCAAATCCGAACTGTATTACGAGACCGGCCAATCGCACGTGACGGCGCTGGCGTTGGACGACCGCGGCAATGCGCTGGCCGGGACGGAGCCGAACGGCATCCTGTACCGCATCAGCGCGCGCGACAAGGCTTTCGTTCTGTACGACGCCAATCTGCCGGAAATCCGATCCATCGTAGCGATGCCGGACGGCACCGTTTATGCCTCCGCGCTGGGCGGCTCCATTGCCAATCGGGGCGGGTCGCAAATCGCGGGAGTTTCCGCGCCGATCAGTGTTACGGTCACGGCGCCGGCGACGTCGATCACGGTCTCAGACCAGGCGGTGCAAAGCGGCCCGGAGATCAAACCCAAGGTCGATACTTCGAAGCCCACGGCCCAGACCGCGCTGGGAACGGCGGTGGCGTCGCCAATCGTGGAAATACCTGGCGTGGAGAAATCCGCCGTGTACAAGATCAATCCGGACTCATCGGTGGAAACGCTGTGGAGCAGCAAGGAGGAAAACGTCTACAGCATGCTGGTGGAAGCCAACGGCGGAATCGTTTTCTCGACCGACGCGCAAGGGCGGGTCTACCGGCTGAATGCGGATCGCAAGGCATCGTTGCTGGTTGAGACCAATGAAGGCGAAGCCACGCGTCTGCTCGAAGCCCAGAGCGGTTTGCTGGCGGCCACGGGCGACATGGGAAAACTCTTTCGGCTGGCCACGGTTGAGGGAGCAAGCGGAAACTACGAATCGCCCGTGCATGACGCGGGCACGGCCGCGCGTTGGGGACGCATCTCCTGGCGCGGGCCGGCGGGCAAGGCGAATTTCTCGACGCGCTCCGGGAATTCCGTGCGCCCGGACAAGACCTGGAGCGATTGGTCGGAGCCGCTTTCGGATCCCAAGAATTCAGCGATCAAGAGTCCGAACGCCCGCTATATTCAGTGGCGGGCGGAGCTGAGCGGTTCGGGCGCGGCGATTGAGAACGTGAGCATTGCGTATTTGCCGCAGAACAATCCACCGGTGATTCGCAGCATCAGCGTGACGCAGGCGGCGGGCGCGTTACCGAAGCAACCGGCCACGGCGTCGGCCAGTGCGGCTTACAGCATTACGGTGACCGATACGGGTGAGTCGGCAACGGCCAGCGGCACGCCTACGCAGGCCCTGTCGCGCGGTCCGAATTCGCAAATTCAGATTACCTGGCAGGCTGACGATCCGGATGGCGATCACCTTACGTACGCATTGTATTTCCGGGGCGAAGACGAAACCCAATGGAAACTGCTGCGGATGAACATGTCCGAAAATTCGCTGCTGCTGGACGGCGACATCCTGGCCGACGGCCGCTATTATTTCCGCGTGGTGGCTTCAGACCGTTTGTCGAATGCCGCGAATGTCGCGCGCGAAGACGAGCAGGTGAGCTCTCCGGTCTTGATCGATAACACTCCGCCGGTGGTGACGCTGAGCGCTCCCCGGCGCACTGATGCTCATGTGGAATTGGACGCGGATGTGGTGGACCAGACCTCGCCGCTGCGCCGGTTCGAGTACTCTCTGGATGCCGGCCCATGGGTGCCGGTAGAGGCGGCGGATGGCGTGACCGATTCGCCGCGCGAGCAGTTCCATATCGCGATCGACAAACTGAGGGCGGGCGAGCATTTGCTGGTGGTGCGGGCTTATGACACGGCGAATAATGCGGGATTGGCGAAAGTAGTGATCCGGTAAAATGGAATCGGGCAGGAGAATGCAATGACCCTTGATGAACGGATCGAAGCGCTGGTGATGAGCGTCGAGTTGATTTCGCGCGACGTCGAAACACTGCGTGGCACGGTCGGGATTCTTCGCGACACCGTCGAAGTGGATGCAACGAATATCCGGGCGTTGGCGCGCATTGCAGAAATCCACGAGCGCAGGCTCACCGGACTGGAAGGTGGCAACGACTAGACCATCCGCTTTCAGATAGCATGAATATTCCATGCTACGTATCCTTCCCGCACTGCTACTCCTGATATCCGCTTTTGCTCAACAAGCAACTTCTCCCCCCGCCGGCCCCGTTCCCACCATTTCCACCAAGACCGCCTCACTACAGAAAATGCCCGGCTACTTTCCCCTCTACTGGGACGACAAATCCGGCAAGCTGTGGCTCGAGATAGACAAGTTCGACGTCGAGTTTCTATACGTCGATTCCATGCCCGCCGGCATGGGCTCCAACGATATCGGGCTGGATCGCGGGCAAATCGGCGGATCGCGAATCGTTCGTTTTGAGCGCAGCGGGCCCAAAATTCTGCTGATCCAGCCGAATTACCGGTATCGCTCCATCACCGATGACGCCGCCGAGCGCCGCGCGGCCGACCAGTCGTTTGCGCAGTCGGTACTATGGGGTTTCGATGTGCAGGCGGAAGAGGGCGGGCGCGTTCTGGTGGACGCAACACAATTCTTTCTGCGCGACGCTCATCGCATTCCATCCACGCTGCAGCGCATGAACCAGGGAACTTTCCGCGCCGATCTCACGCGTTCGGCTTTCTATTTGCCGCGCACCAAGAATTTCCCGAAGAACACCGAAGTGGAAGCGACGCTCACTTTCACCGGCGAGAACCCGGGCGGATTTGTTCGCGACGTTACGCCCAATCCTGAAGCGATCACGGTGCGCGAGCATCATTCCTTCGTGGAGTTGCCCGGGCCCGGATTTCATCCGCGCGTTTTCGATCCTCGTTCCGGGTTCATCGTCTCAAGCTTCACCGATTACGCCGCGCCCTTGGATGGCCGCATGGCCCAGCGCTTTATCCTGCGGCATCGGCTTCAGAAGAAAAATCCGGCTGCGGCGGTGAGTGAGGCGGTCCAGCCCATCGTTTACTATCTCGATCCGGGCGCGCCTGAGCCGATCCGATCGGCGCTGCTCGAAGGCGCGCGCTGGTGGAACCAGGCATTCGAGGCCGCCGGCTACAAGGACGCGTTCCACGTGGAACTTCTCCCCGACGGCGCCGACCCGATGGATGTGCGCTACAACCTGATTCAGTGGGTGCACCGCTCGACGCGCGGCTGGTCTTATGGAGCGGCGATCAGCGATCCGCGCACCGGCGAGATCATCAAGGGGCAGGTGACGCTCGGGTCTTTGCGGGCGCGCCAGGATTACATGATCTTCGAGGGTCTACTCGCTCCATACCTGGACGGCAAGACGATTCCCGCCGAGCTTTCCCGCGCAGTCCTGGCCAGGATGCGCCAACTTGCCGCGCATGAGGTTGGCCACACCCTGGGCCTTGCGCACAATTTCGCAGCCAGCGTGAAAGATCGCGCATCGGTGATGGATTATCCCCCGCCGTTCGTCAAGCTCAACGCTTCCGGTGTCCCCGATCTTTCGGATGCCTATGCTACCGGCATCGGCGCGTGGGACAAAATCGCGATCGATTTTGGATATCGCGACTTCCCCGCTGGAACCGACGAGAAAAAGCAGCTCGATGCGATTCTGCGTGACGCCACGGCGCGCGGCTTCATTTTCATTTCGGACGCCGACGCGCGGCCCGAAGGCGGCGCTCATCCGTTGGCGCATTTGTGGGACTCGGGCACGAACGCCGTGGACGAATTGAATCGCATATTGGACGTTCGCGCGAAGGCGCTGGGCCGTTTTTCCGGCAACGTCATTCGGGAGGGCGAGCCGTTGAGCAACCTGGAAGACGTGCTGGCGCCGATTTATCTGCTGCATCGCTATCAGACTGAGGCTGCGGCGAAAGTGCTGGGCGGCTTGTACTATACGTATGCCATTCGCGGCGACGGCCAGAAAATCATGGAGCGCATTCCTGGAGCCGAGCAACGGCGGGCGCTGGAGGCGTTGCTGCACACCATTGAACCCGGCGCATTGACGCTGGGGCCCAACATTCTCGCGTTGATTCCTCCGCGTGCCGAAGGCTACTACCGCACTCGCGAGGATTTCCACAACCGGACCGGCCTTACGTTCGATCCGATCGGCGCGGCGGAGTCGGCGGCCAGTCTGACGGTCGGCCTGATCTTGAATCCGCAGCGGGCTGCGCGCCTGGTTGAGTATCACGCTGAGAATCCGGATAGTCCGGGGCTTGCCGAAGTGATCGACCGGCTGATGGCGGCGACATTGCGTGCGCGGCCGGGGCCGGGGTTAGCCGCCGAAGTGCAGCGGGCGGTCGGCGCAGTGGTGCTCTACGATTTGATGGTGCTGGCGGCGAATGAAAATGCGCCGTCCGAGGTTCGAGCCCTTGCGAGGTTCAAGCTGACGGCCTTGAGCGAATGGGCTGTGGTCGAGGCCGGTGCAGATGAGAACACACGCGCGTTTTATGCCTGGGCGGCGGAGCAGGTCAAGAGGTTTGAGGCGAATCCGAAGGACATTGGAATTCCGAAGCCGGCAGATCCGCCGCCCGGGCAACCGATCGGATGTGGGGCAGATTGGTAATCTGCCGCCGATTGAAAATCGGCCTGTTGCTGAGAAGCTTCACCGGAACTGGCCGATTACCAATCGGCCGCAGGATACCATCCTGCCCCACAAAAGCAAAAATGGAGTGTTAGGATTACTTGGGACATGCCGATCTATCAAGTCATCGTACTCGCGATTATTCAGGCTGTTACTGAGTTTCTCCCCATCAGCAGCTCCGCGCATCTTGAGCTCGCGCCGTGGCTTTTTGGATGGAAAGATCCCGGGCTCACGTTCGACGTGGCGCTGCACGTGGGCACGCTGGTTGCGATCCTGATCTATTTCTTCAAGGACTGGGTGCAGATCGTGGGGCAGGGAATTGGCCTGAACATCGGCGCCGATCCGGAGCTCAAACGGAATCGCGGGCTGCTCTGGCTGATTGCCGCCGCTTCCATTCCCATCGGCGTAGCCGGGTACCTGTTCAACAAACAGGCGGAAGGCGCCTGGCGAAATCCTTACGTGATCGGCTCCATGTTGATCGTCATCGGCATCGTCATGTGGATCGCGGACCGGAGCGCAACCGGCAAGAAAGAGATGGGCAACGTGAGCTGGAGCGATGGTATCTGGACCGGCATCGCACAGGCGCTCGCCGTTGTTCCGGGCACCTCGCGCAGCGGGATCACCATCACCGCCGGATTGTTCCGGGGAATGAATCGAGAGACAGCCGCGCGCTTTTCGTTCCTGCTTTCCGCTCCCGCAATCGCGGCGGCGGCGCTGAAAAAGTTTTGGGACATTCACAAAGCGGGCGGCATTGCGCCGGAGATGAGAGTGCCGTTCGTCCTGGGAATCGCGCTCAGCGGGATTCTGGGCGCGGTGGTGATCGCGGTCTTCCTCAAATACCTTCGCCGCAACAGCCTGATGCCCTTCGTATACTATCGAATCGTTTTTGGCATAATAGTAATCGCTCTGGCTGTTTTCCGCGTCATCGCGGAATGAAGTTTCTAGGACCCACTCGCTTCCACAGGCTCAACGAAGCGCTCGCATTTGTGTTCCTGTTCGCAGGGCTCTTTTTCGTTCTCACTTTCGTCTCTTACCATCCTCAAGATCCATCCTGGAACTCGGCCGCCGGGATCGCGCGCGCGCATAACCTTACCGGATCGGCGGGCGCATACACAGCCGATTTCTTCTTTCAGTTGCTGGGTCTGGCTGCCCTGAGCATTCCGCTCCTGCTGTGGATGCTGGCGTGGCGTTGGGTTCGTTCTGAAGAAATCAAGTCGCCGGGAATCAAGATACTTGGATCGCTGTTGCTGTTTCTCAGCATATGCACGGCGCTTTCGATCGGGCCCGAGTGGCGTCCGCTCGGCGGCGCGTTTTCGGCGGGCGGGGTCCTGGGCCTGTTGCTGGCCGATTCACTCATGGCGTCGCTGAACCTGACCGGCGCGGTGCTGGTCACCGCGATTTGCCTGATCCTCTCGGTGTACCTGATCTCTACTTTTTCGATGGCGACGGCGGGCGAATGGATAGCCGGACCGCTGCGCTTCCTGCGAAATCTGCACGCCCGTTGGGACAGGTGGCGCGCACAGCGGCGGCAAGTCGCGCTGGAACGCGCGGCGGTTCGCGCTGAAAAACGCGCCGCCAAGGAAAGCAAGCGAAGTAAGCGGAGTGAGCCGCGTGTCCCGATCGTGGACGCTCCGCAGCCTGAGCCGCCGCGCACGCAACCGGCGGTTCCGCGCGAGGAAGAAATTCCCATACATACGCTGGAGTACGACATTGCGCCGCCTGAGCCGATGGCGCCCGTCGAAGTCCCAGCGCCGCTGCCGGTGCTGACACGCCAGCGAAAACCACTGGCGCCGGAAGTGACCGAGCATCCCGAATACCGGCTGCCCTCCACCGACCTGCTCAACGAAATTCCCGGCCGCAATCCGTACGATTCCATCGAGCTGAAGGAAATCGCGGGACGCATCAAAGCCAAGTTCGAAGAGTTCAACGTGCATGGCTCGGTGGTGCAAATCAATCCCGGCCCGGTGGTCACCACTTTCGAATTCAAGCCGGAGGCGGGCATCAAGTACAGCCGCATAATCACCCTCACAGAAGACTTGTGCCTGGGTTTGCAGGCGGAGTCGATT